>NZ_JBPCSJ010000378.1:0-1511 GCF_051007235.1 Hydrogenophaga sp.
ACACGATGGAATACTGGAACGCCTTGAAAGCGGACATTGCCGCCTTTGCCGATCGTCAGGGTCGTAGGCCCCGCGTGATGATTTCCAAGCTGGGCCAGGACGGCCATGACCGCGGCGCCAAAGTGGTGGCCACGGCCTACGCCGACCTGGGCTTTGACGTGGACATGGGCCCGCTGTTTCAGACGCCCGAAGAATGCGCCCGCCAGGCCATCGAGAACGATGTGCACGCGGTCGGCGTGAGCACCCTGGCCGCCGGTCACAAGACCCTGGTGCCTGCCATCATTGCAGAATTGCACAAACAGGGCGCCGACGACATCATCGTCTTCGTGGGCGGCGTGATCCCGCGCCAGGACTACGACATGCTCTACGAAGCCGGCGTCAAGGGTGTCTACGGCCCCGGCACGCCGATCCCGGCCAGCGCCAAGGACGTGCTGGAACAGATCCGGAAAGCGGTGGCGTGACGCCTGAGCAGATCCAGGCGGGCATCGTCTCGGGCGGTGCGGTCGTCCAGCGCCGCGCGATGGCCAAGGCCATCACGCTGCTGGAGTCCACCCGCGCCGACCACCGCCTGCAGGCCGACGCGCTGCTGACGGGGCTGCTGCCCCATTCCGGCGGTGCGTTCCGCCTGGGCATCAGCGGCGTGCCGGGCGTGGGCAAGAGCACTTTCATTGAGGCGCTGGGCCTGTACCTCATCGGTCAGGGCCACCGCGTGGCGGTGCTGGCGGTCGATCCCTCGTCGTCGGTGTCGGGCGGCTCCATCCTGGGCGACAAGACGCGCATGGAGCACCTGAGCGTGCACGAGAAGGCCTACATCCGCCCGAGCCCGAGCAGCGGCACGCTGGGCGGCGTGGCCGAGAAGACGCGCGAGGCCATGCTGGTCTGCGAGGCGGCGGGTTACGACGTGGTGATCGTCGAGACCGTGGGCGTGGGCCAGAGCGAGACCGCGGTGCACGGCATGACCGACATGTTCTGCCTGCTGCAGCTGCCCAACGCCGGCGACGACCTGCAGGCGATCAAAAAGGGCGTGATGGAGCTGGCCGATCTGGTCGTCATCAACAAGGCCGACATCGACCCCGACGCCGCCACCCGTGCGCGCGCGCAGATCATGTCTTCGTTGCGTCTGCTGGGGCTGCACGGCAACCCGGACCACATGCACCACGACCAAGTCATCTGGCACCCGCAGGTGATCCAGATCAGCGCGCTGCACGGTCAGGGCGTGGACACGTTCTGGTCGTCGGTCAGCGAGTTCCGCCGGCTGCAAACCGCCAACGGCCGACTGGCCGCACGGCGCCAGCAGCAGGCCACGGCCTGGATGTGGGAGCGCATCGACGCCGGCCTCAAACAGCGCTTTCGCGCGCACCCGCAGGTGCGCGAGAAGCTGGACCTTTTCACGCAGCAGGTGCAGGGCGGTCAGCTGGCCGCATCGACCGCTGCACGGCAGTTGCTCGACCTGTTCGAGTGACGCCATTTCCTGATTTCACCGGAGACCACCATGCAAGACATCCTGGACC
>NZ_JBPCSJ010000379.1:0-3781 GCF_051007235.1 Hydrogenophaga sp.
GGCGCTGGAGATGCACCAGGGCGCCACCATCGCCGGTCAGCTCAAACCCACGGCTGGCACGGCGGAAGACAAACCCACACTGAAATTGGCGGCAAACAACGGCTGATCGCCTGTTCGGGCGATTTGCACTAGCATTTGCCACCTGTTGTCCCGGGGTGTTGACCCCGGTGCTTCGCCCCCTTGAAGGAAACCACCATGAGCGCTGTTGCTGAAAACGTCCAGACCGAAATGCCCGCCCCCTTGATCTTCACCGACAGTGCCGCCGCCAAGGTGGCCGAGCTGGTGGCCGAAGAGGGCAATCCCGACCTGAAGCTGCGCGTGTTCGTGCAGGGCGGTGGCTGTTCCGGCTTCCAGTACGGCTTCACCTTCGACGAGGTGGTCAACGAAGACGACACCACGATGAGCAAGAACGGCGTGTCGCTGCTGATCGACGCCATGAGCTATCAGTACCTGGTGGGCGCCGAGATCGACTACAAGGAAGATCTGGAGGGCGCGCAGTTCGTCATCCGCAACCCCAACGCCACCACCACTTGCGGCTGCGGGTCGAGCTTCAGCGTCTGACGGTTCTCCGTCGGCCACAAAAAAAGAGCGCCGAGGCGCTCTTTTTTTGTGGCCAGCCGGCAGGTTGGCAGCCGCCGGACGGGTTTATTCGGCGCTGGCCTGCTGCAGGCTGGCGGCCGCGTCAAGCTGCTGGCGCTGGGCTTGGGCCACCGCATCGAAGCGGGCGCGCAGCGCGGGGCTGATGGGGATGTTCTCGCTGTTGCGCGCGATCATCAGCGGGTCCTGGTGCTGGCCTTTGACGCGGAACTCGAAGTGCAGGTGGGGGCCGGTGGATGCGCCGGTCGAGCCGACGGCACCGACCAGATCGCCCTGGCTGACGCGTTGGCCCTTGCGCACATCGATGCGGCTGAGGTGGGCAAACAGGGTGGACTGATCGTCCTTGTGGCTGATCTCGACCACGTTGCCATACCCGCGCTGGACACCGGCAAAGGTCACGACGCCGTCGCCGATGGTGCGCACCGGCGTGCCCGTGGGGGCCGCGTAGTCCACACCCAGGTGCGCTTTCTGTTGGCCCGAGATGGGGTGGAAGCGCATGCCGTAACCGCTGCTCACCCGGGTGAACGCCAGGGGCGAGCCCAGGAAGGATTTGCGGGTGCTCTGGCCATCGAAGCCGTAGTACGCGCCCTTCTGGCCAGGCTCTTCGTACCAGACCATGTCGTGGGCACGACCGGCGTTGACGAATTCGGCGCTGAGCACGCGACCTGCGCGCATCGGCTCACCGTCCGCCTGCAGGACCTCGTACACCACACTGAAGCGGTCGCCCACGCGCAGGTCGCGGCGGAAGTCGATGTCATTGGAGAACATCTCGGCCAGTTGCACGGCCACGCTGTCGGGCAGGTTCGCGGCGTCGGTGGCGGCGAACAGGGAGCTGCGGATCTCGCCGCCGGCCAGTCGGGTGGACGGGGTTAGCTCGCCAACCTCCATCCGGCTGCTCATGCCTTGCGAACCCCGTTCGAGCACCAGCCGGTTGAAGCTGCGTTCGTCGTCCGGCAGCCAGCGGGCTGTCAGCCGCAGCAACTGGTGTTGGTCATCGGTTTCCACCGTGACCAGCTTGCCGGCGCGGCCGCTGAACAACTGGCGCGAGAGGGCGTCATCGCGCAGGAAGGCCAGCGCAGCGCTGTCGCGCACGCCCAGGCGCTGCAGCAGGCTCTGAGCGGTGTCGTCGCGGCGCACGGTGTCGCTGCGGAACAGGTTGAACGGCACGGAAGCCACCAGATCGGCAGGCACCAGCGGCTCGATGGACAGGCTTTCCACCACCTGGGTGACGGGCAGATCGGCGGCGTCGGGGGCCAGCGGCGCGATGCCGAAGGCGGTGACGCCGGTGCCCAGCAGCAGGGTGCCGACGCCCGCCATGATGCGCCGAGGGTGGCGCTCCAGGCTGTGGGCGACGGCCCTGGCCAGCAGGCTCAGGGAGGTCAGGAATTCACGCATAGACAACAGTTCCGGTCGGTGCCGCCCGCAGGGCCGCACGAAAAACAATTCGGTTTGGGAGCTGGCTGGCTCTGACAAGTTCCGGGGCCCGGAGCGATCCGGGCCGGTTGGCGATTCAGCGGCTTGGAAGCCGGGCTCTAAAATCCGCCAGCAGCGTCTGCCATTTTAGTGGGCAGGGCCTCTCTGACATCTGAAGAAACCCGTATGAACCCCAGCCCAATGGAAACCGAAAGTAATACCCTGCCGACCAATGCGGGAGGGGACCTGACGGACGGTGTGCGCGAGGCGCTGGCCGTGAGCCTGCGGGGCTGCGACGAGCTGATCCCACAGGCCGACTGGGTGAAAAAACTGGCGAAGTCGGAGAAGACCGGCGTGCCGCTGCGCATCAAGCTGGGGCTGGACCCGACGGCGCCGGACATCCACATCGGCCACACGGTGGTGCTCAACAAGATGCGCCAGCTGCAGGACCTGGGGCATCAGGTGATTTTCCTGATCGGCGACTTCACCAGCCTGATCGGCGACCCATCCGGCCGCAACAGCACGCGCCCGCCGCTGACCCCCGAGCAGATCAAGGCCAACGCCGAGACCTACTACAAGCAGGCCAGCCTGGTGCTGGACCCTGCCAAAACCGAGATCCGCTACAACAGCGAATGGAGCCTGCCGCTGGGTTCGATGGGCATGATTCAGCTCGCCGCCAAATACACCGTGGCGCGCATGATGGAGCGAAACGACTTCCACCAGCGCTTCACCGCCGGCACGCCGATCAGCGTGCACGAGTTCCTGTACCCGCTGATGCAGGGCTACGACTCGGTGGCGCTCAAGGCTGACCTGGAGCTGGGTGGCACGGACCAGAAGTTCAACCTGCTGATGGGGCGCCACCTGCAGCAGGAGTACGGCCAGGAGCCGCAGTGCATCCTGACCATGCCGCTGCTCGAAGGCCTGGACGGCGTCGAGAAGATGTCCAAGTCCAAGAACAACTACATCGGCATCGCCGAAGAGCCGAACACCATGTTCGCCAAGGTGCTGTCCATTTCGGACACGCTGATGTGGCGCTGGTACACGCTGCTGTCGTTCAAGTCGATGGCACAGATCGAGGCGCTGAAGCAGGAAGTGCAAAGCGGCCGCAACCCCAAGGACGCGAAGGTGATGCTGGCCAAGGAGATCACCGCACGCTTCCACAGCGCCGCGGCGGCCGACGCGGCGGAGCAGGACTTCATCAACCGCAGCAAGGGCGGGGTGCCCGACGAGATTCCCGAGGTCTCTTTGTCGGGCGCGCCGATGGGCGTGGCGGCGCTGCTCAATGCCGCCGGCCTGGTGGCGTCCAACGGCGAGGGCAACCGCCTGATCGACGGCGGTGGTGTGCGCATCGACTCGTCGGTGGTCAGCGACAAGGGCTTGAAGCTGGGCGCTGGTGTGTACGTGGTGCAGGTGGGCAAGCGGAAGTTTGCTCGCGTCACGCTGTCCTGATTTTTCACACCTGCGTTGCTTCGGGATCGTGACGGCTGGGCGCCCTGCGCCGCTCATGTCCCCCGGACCGGGCTGTGCCCGGTCCTCCTCCTTTACTTCGCTCTGCAGGACGCCCATCCGTCACGATCTGCGGATGTGTTGGCACTCGACCGTTGGAGCCTCTGCCGGCGGTCGGTTGGACGGGCTGGGGTGGCCGACGCAGCGAAGTCAAGGAGGAGGGGCCGCGCAGCGGCCCCGGGGGACATGAGCGGAGTCGGACACCCCAGCCCTTCCAACCATGGAGGAGGCGCAGGAGTGAGCAAGGCTCAACGCGCCCCAGCCT
>NZ_JBPCSJ010000380.1:0-19625 GCF_051007235.1 Hydrogenophaga sp.
ACCCAGGAGGTTCTCCGCCGGCACCTTCACGTTGTCGAAGAACAGCTCGGAGGTGTCCTGCGCCTTCATGCCCAGCTTCTTCAGGCGCTTGCCCTTGCTGAAGCCGTCCATGCCGCGCTCGACCAGGAACAGGCTGGTGCCCTTGGCGCCTGCGGCCGGGTCGGTCTTGGCGACCACGATCACCAGGTCGGCGTGCCAGCCGTTGGTGATGAAAGTCTTGCTGCCGTTGAGCACGTAGTGCGAGCCGTCGGCGCTCTTGATCGCCGTGGACTTCACGCCCTGCAGGTCGCTGCCCGCGGCCGGCTCGCTCATGGCGATGGCGCCCACCATCTCGCCGGTGGCCAGCAGCGGCAGGTACTTCTTTTTCTGCGCTTCGGTGCCGTAGTGCAGGATGTACGGCGCCACGATCTCGCTGTGCAGGCCGAAGCCGATGCCGCTGACCCCGGCGTGCGAGATCTCTTCCATCTGCGCCACCGAATACAGCTTGTCGGCCCCGGCTCCACCATATTCCTCCGGCATGGTCATGCACAGGAAACCGTTTTCGCCGGCGGCGCGCCAGACGGCGCGGTCCACGTAGCCCTGCTCTTCCCAGCTGTCGTGGAACGGGGTGATCTCCTTCTCCACGAAACGGCGGAAGCTGTCGCGGAAGGCCTCGTGGTCGGCGTTGAACAGTGTGCGATCGATCATGGCTGTCGCCTTTCGGACTGGGTGGATGGATTTATACAAAGCGTTTGCTTGGCGAAAGTCTATACTGATCCGATCGTCCGGGCCACCCGGCCCCATCCCACAGGAGACAACATGAGCCCCCACGTTCACATGCGTTCACTGCCCCCCAAGGGGACGCTGGCCTCCTTGAAGCGGTTCCGCGGAGGCCAGTCATGAGCGAAGCCTTCGTTTACGACGCCATCCGCACGCCGCGCGGCAAGGGCAAGAAGGACGGCAGCCTGCACGAGGTCAAACCCGTCAACCTGCTGGCCGGCCTGCTGACCGAGCTGCAACGCCGCAACGATCTCGACACGGCCGCGGTGGACGATGTGGTCATGGGCGTGGTCTCGCCCATCGGCGAACAGGGTTCCGTCATTCCCAAGGTGGCCGCGCTCAAGGCCGGCTGGGACTGGCGCTGCTCGGGCGTGCAGCTCAACCGCTTCTGCGCTTCGGGCCTGGAGGCGGTGAACATGGCGGCCATGAAGGTGCGCAGCGGCTGGGAAGACCTGGTGGTGGCCGGCGGCGTCGAGAGCATGAGCCGCGTGCCCATCGGGTCGGACGGCGGCGCCTGGGCGCAGGACCCCGAGACCAACAGCGCCACCCTGTTCGTGCCGCAAGGCATCGGCGCTGACCTGATCGCCACGCTCAACGGCTTTTCCCGCCAGGACGTGGACGCCTTTGCGTTGGAATCGCAGAAACGCGCCACCGCCGCACGGGCCGCCGGCCGTTTCGACCGCTCGGTGGTGCCGGTCAAGGACAGGATGGGCCTGACCATCCTGGACCAGGACGAGTTCATCAAACCGGGCACAACGATGGAAGGCCTTGGCGGCCTGAAGCCCGCCTTCGAGCAACTGGGCGCCATGGGCTTCGACGCCGTGGCCCTGCAGCGCTACCCGCAGGTCGAGCGCATCCACCACGTGCACCACGCGGGCAATTCGTCGGGCATCGTGGACGGCGCGGCGGCCATCCTGATCGGCAGCGAAGCCGCGGGCAAGACCCACGGCTTCACGCCGCGCGCACGCATCGTCTCGGTCGCGCTCTCGGGCGCTGACCCGACCATCATGCTGACGGGACCGATGCCCGCCGCTCGCAAGGCGCTGGCCAAGGCGGGCTTGACCATCGACCAGATCGACCTGTTCGAGGTCAACGAGGCTTTTGCCGCCGTGCCCATGAAGTTCATGCAGGAGCTGGGCGTGCCGCACGAGAAAGTCAACGTCAACGGCGGCGCGATCGCGCTGGGCCACCCGCTGGGCGCGACCGGCGCGATGATTTTGAACACGCTGATCGACGAGCTGCACCGGACCGGAAAACGCTACGGTCTGGCCACCCTCTGCGTGGGCGGCGGCATGGGCATCGCGACGATTGTTGAACGCGTCTGATCGAAAGCGGAGACCACGAACATGATCACGAAAACCATCCGCTACGAGCTGACCAACGCCGCATTCGGAACTGTGGCCACCATCACCTTTGACGAGCAGGGCTCGCCGGTCAACACCATGTGCCTGCAGTGGCAGGACGACCTGGACGCCATCGCGGCGCAGGTGCTCCAGGACAAGGCCCAGCTCAAGGGCATCGTGCTGGCCTCGGCCAAGAGCACCTTCTTCGCTGGCGCAGATCTCAAGGGCGTGATGCGCTCGACCGAGGCCGACGGCCCGCGCGTGTTCACCGAGATCGAACGCATCAAGAAGAACTTCCGCACCATCGAGACGCAGGGCGTGCCCGTGGTGTCGTGCCTCAACGGCGCGGCGCTGGGCGGTGGCTGGGAAGTGGCCCTGGTCGGCCACCACCGCATCGCCGTCAACAACCCCAAGATCCAGTTCGGCCTGCCCGAGATCACGCTGGGCCTGATCCCCGGCGGCGGCGGCATCACCAAGATGACCCGCGTGCTGGGACTGATGGCGGCGCAGCCCTACATCCTGGAGAGCAAGCTGTTCGGTCCTGAAGAAGCGCTGAAGATCGGCGTGGTGCACGAGCTGGTCGCCACGCCCGAAGAGCTGATGCCACGCGCCCTCGCCTTCATCGAGGCAGCACAGGGCAAGCCCGAGGCCGCCCAGCACGTGTGGGACCGCAAGGATTACAAGATGCCTGGCGGCACGCCGAGCAACCCCAAGATCGCGGGCATGCTGAGCGTGGCGCCGGCCGTGCTCAAGCAAAAGACGCGCGGCCTCTACCCCGCACCCGAAGCCGCGCTGGCCGCGATGGTCGAAGGTGCGATGGTCGACTTCGACACCGCCATGCGCGTGGAAAGCCGCTACCTGGCCGGGCTGATGACCGGCGGCGTGGCGCGCAACATGATCAACACCTTCTTCTTCAACCTGAACGCCATCAAGGGCGGACAGTCGCGGCCGAAGGATGTGCCGCGCTACCAGCCGAAGAAGGTGGGCGTGCTGGGCGCCGGCATGATGGGCTCGGGCATCGCCTACTCGCAGGCCACCAAAGGCATCGCCACCGTGCTCAAGGATGTGAGCATCGAAGCCGCTGAAAAGGGCAAGTCGACCACCGCCAAGCTCACCCAGAAGCGCGTCGACAAGGGCCAGATGTCGGCGGAGAAGCAGCAAGGCATCCTGAGCCTGATCACCCCGACCGCCAGCGCCGCCGACCTGCAGGGCTGCGACCTGATCATCGAGGCCGTGTTCGAGCAGCGCGAGCTCAAAGCCATGGTGACGAAAGAAGCCGAGCCGATGCTGGCCGAGGGCGGCTTCTTCGCCAGCAACACCTCCACCCTGCCGATCTCCGGCCTGGCCCAGGCCAGCCGCGATGCCAAGAAGTTCGTCGGCATCCACTTCTTCAGCCCGGTGGACAAGATGAAGCTGGTGGAGATCATCCGCGGCAAGGACACGGACGACGAGACCATCGCGCGCGCCTACGACTACGTGCAGGCGCTGGGCAAGCTGCCCATCGTCGTCAACGATTCGCGCGGCTTCTACACCAGCCGTACCTTCGGCACCTTCGTGATGGAAGGCGCCGCCATGCTGGGCGAAGGCATCCCGGCGCCGGTGATCGAAAACGCCGCCATGCAGGCCGGCATGCCGGTCGGTCCGCTGGCGGTGCTGGACGAAACCGCCCTCAGCCTGTCGGTGCACGTGCTGGAACAGACGCGTATCGACTTCCAGCAGGAAGGAAAGCAGTACGTGGCGACACCGGGCGAGACACTTGTGGAACAGATGGTCAAGCAGCACAACCGCGCGGGCCGCGCGGCCGGTGGCGGCTTCTACGACTACCCCGAAGGCGGCAAGAAGCACCTGTGGCCCGAACTGAAGACGCTGTTCGAAAAGCCCGGGGCCGCATGGGACCTGCAGGACGTGAAAGACCGCCTGCTCTACCGCCAGGCGGTGGAGACCGCGCGCTGCCTGGCCGAAGGTGTGCTCACCAGCGTGCACGACGGCAACATCGGCTCCATTTTCGGCATCGGCTTCCCGGCCTGGACCGGCGGCGCGCTGCAGTTCATCTACGGGCAGGGCATCGAGGCGTTCGAAGCGCGCTGCTCGGAACTGGCCGCGCGCTTCGGCCACGGCTTCGTGCTGAGCGCCGCGGTCAAGACGACCCTGCGCCAGCACCAACCCGTGTACTGAACCCCGTCAAGGCGCCGCAAGACGGCGCGCCTACACTTTTCTGTTCAGTGGCCGGCGGCTGCATCAGCCCGCCGGCTTCGTTTTGTCAACGCTCCCACCCCACCATGAAACGACTCGAAGGCAAGATCAGCATCATCACCGGCGCCGCCCAGGGCATCGGCCTGGCCACCGCGCTCAAGTTCGCGCGCGAAGGCGCCACCGTCATCGTCTGCGACGTGAAGCGGGCGGCGGTCGACGAGGCGGTGAGTCTGTGCCTGGCCGAAGGCGTTACCGCGGTCGGCTTTGTGATGGACGTGACGCAGCGCGAGATGGTGGACGCCGTGGTGGCGCAGGTGAAAGAGCGCTTCGGTCGCATCGACGTGCTGGTCAACAACGCGGGCATCACGCAGGACGCGCGCCTGCAGAAGATGACGCTGGAGCAGTTCGACAAGGTGATCGACGTCAACCTGCGCGGCGTGTTCCACTGCGCGCAGGCCGTAGCAGACACCATGACGGCGCAAGGCAGCGGCGTGATCCTCAACGCGTCCAGCGTGGTCGGCATCTACGGCAACTTCGGCCAGACCAACTACGCGGCCACCAAGTTCGGCGTGATCGGCTTCACCAAGACCTGGAGCCGTGAACTCGGACCCAAGGGTGTGCGGGTCAACGCGGTGGCACCCGGCTTCATCAGCACGCCCATCCTCAGCACCATCCCAGGCAAGGTGATCGAAGAGATGGAACACCGCGTGCCGCTGCGCCGACTGGGCCAGCCCGAAGAGATCGCCAACGTCTACGCCTTCCTGGCCAGCGACGAGGCCAGTTACGTCAACGGCGCGGTGCTCGAAGTCTCGGGCGGGATGTCGGTCTGAGTCCGGCGGGTTCGCCCCTACTGTGTCAGCCGCAGCTGACCCAGCTCCTGGTTGAAATGCCCGGCCTGCGAGACAAAGGCCAGCCGCATCGCACCGGTCACCTGGAACCGGTGCGGTTGCTGGCGCGTGAAGTCCGCCAGGCTGTGCGCGCAGCCCAGGTCCTGCACCTGCATGGCCGCCGGGTCGGCGGCATCGAAGCGTTGGTAAGCGTCGCCCCGCGCGTCCCACCGGCCGGTGCCGGCGCGGTGGGCCATGAACCCACTCTCCCAGCCCCGCCGGTCCAGCGTGCGCTGCACCGCCGCCAGCAAGGGCGCGTCCATGGTGTAGGCGTCGGTGCAGATCCAGCGACCGTCGATGAAGGCTTCGGTCAGCGGGTACACGAAGGCCTGTCCGGACAGGCGCACGAAGTCCCACAGCCCACGGGTCAGCAAGGAAGATTCCAGTTGCACCCAGCGCATGCGCGCCGGCACGGCCACCAGGCGCAGCAGGTGCACCAGCAGGGTGGTCTTGAAGAAGCCATCTCCCTCGCGCGCATGCCGCAGCAGCGACGGGACGCAGCGTGTGTCCAGATCGGACACGGCAAAGGGTATCCGGGCCACGTGGTCGAACTGGGCCAGCGCCCGCGCACGCGGCTGGGCACCGGTCTGCGTCAGGCCCATCCCCAGCGCGCGCAAACCACAACCGTCCAGCTCGACGCCATCGGCGTCGCCCAGCCAGGCGTCGGGGTTGTCGTTGCAAGTGGCGGTCTTCCAGCTCATGGTGGGGGCAACACGGACGGGTTCGGACACAGGAAGGCCCGAGTCAACCGTTGAACATACCCCAAAAGTATTCAAACCATGGAACGATCATCCACCGATGGTCCGCCCGTGGCCAGCAGCGTGACAGACCGCACACACGGCCCGCCTGTGAGCAACTTGACCGCCCGCCAACGACATGGCGGGGTGCCACCGATAATCCTCACATGTCTGTCTTGCCCACTGCCACCTCGCCAGACGAGGCCCCGCAGCGCCCCCGCTCCCGCACCGACCTGTTCCTCTCCTTCAACTGGCTGGCCCTGCAGGGTTTTGGCGGCGTGCTGGCCGTGGTGCAACGCGAACTGGTCGAGAAAAAACGCTGGATGACGCGCGAGCAATTCGTGGAAGACTGGGCCGTTGCCCAGATCCTGCCCGGCCCCAACGTGGTGAACCTCTCGCTGATGATCGGTGGCCGCTACTTCGGCCTCTCGGGTGCCCTGGCCGCGCTGGCCGGCATGCTGGCCGCACCGCTGGTGATCGTGCTGCTGCTGGCCACGCTGTACGGTCAGGTGGCCGAACTGCCAGCAGCACAGGGTGCGCTGCGCGGCATGGGCGCGGTGGCCGCCGGCCTGATCACCGCCACCGGCATCAAGCTCATCGCAGCACTCGACAAGAACGCCATGGGCCTGGCGGTGTGCATCGGCCTCGCAGTGCTCACCTTCATCGCGATTGCCCTGCTGCGCTGGCCGCTGGCCTGGGTACTGCTGGGCGTGGGCGGCGGCGCCTGTGTGTGGGCTTACCGCGTGCTCGGCCGGCTGGAGGGCCCAGCGGCATGAGCATGGACCCCACGCTGTCGAACTGGCTCGAACTGTTCACCCACTTCGCCTCGCTGTCGCTGCTGGCGGTGGGCGGCGCCATCACCACCGCGCCCGACATGCACCGCTACCTGGTGGCCCAGCAGGGCTGGCTGAGCGATGCGCAGTTCAGCTCGTCGATCGCGCTGTCACAGGCGGCCCCGGGGCCGAACGTGCTGTTCGTCGCCCTGCTGGGCTGGAACGTCGGGCTCAACGCGGGCGGTGGCCCCGCCGCCGGCGCCGTGGCCTGGGGCATGGCCCTGCTGGGCGTGCTGGTGACCATGCTGGCCATCATGCTGCCCTCGTCGGTGCTGACCTACACCGCCACGCGCTGGGCGCACCGCAACCGCGAACTGCGCGCCGTGCGCGCCTTCAAGACCGGCATGGCGCCCATCGTGATCGCGCTGCTGGTGGCCACCGGCTGGCTGCTGAGCGCAGCGCACAACCAGCCGGCGCGCGACTGGCCGCTGTGGGCGCTGACAGTGGTCACCACCGTGCTGGTCTGGCGCACCAGGCTCCACATGCTGTGGCTGATCGGCGCGGGCGCGCTGCTCGGCGCGCTGGGCTGGGTCTGACCCCGCTCAGCGCGGGTTCTCGAAGAACACCGCGTTGGTGTAGTCGCTGATCTCGAAATAGACTTTTTTCTCGCCGTCGTCCACCTGCATGTTCAGGTTCTCGTCCAGCACACCGTAGCCGTAGCGGTAGGCCCGCGGGGTATTGTCATCGGTGCCGAGCGCGGTGCTCATCTTGTCGATCTTGAGGAAGCGGCGCACCACCTTGTCGCCCGCGTAGACCTCCAGCACGCCGTTGGTGCCGGTCCAGTTCTGGATGTCGCGGCTGATCTTGTTCTGCTGCTCCTGGGTGCAGGCGGCCAGCAGGCTGGCGCCCAGCACCACCAGGGTCAGCGCAACGCGGCGGGTGTTCGTGTGTGTCATTCAATCCTCCAACAGTGATGGCAGGCATTGTGCCGCGCGCTCGCGCAGCACCACATCGGCCACCGGGTCCAGGTCGGTGGGCTCCGGGTTGATGATGACAACCCTCACACCGCGCTGGTGCGCACCCAACACCAGTCCCGCCGCCGGGTAGAGGACACCCGAGGTGCCGATCACCAGCATCAGATCGCAGGCCTGCACGGCCGCCTCGGCTGCGGCCAGCGCATCGGGAGGCAGGTGTTCACCAAACCAGACCACCGCCGGACGGCGCAGGTTGCCGCAGACCGGGCAACGCGGCGGGTGGCCATCTTCGAGCGCGTCCACCGAGCAGCAGGCCCGCGGAATGTCCAGCCAGCGGTCTTGCAGCAGTGCGCCGTGCAGGGCAATGGCATCGGCATGACCGGCGCGCTGGTGCAGATCGTCCACGTTCTGGGTGATCAGGCTCAGGCGCCCGGGGTGGCGTTGAGCAACGCTGGCCAAGGCATGGTGGCCGGCGTTGGGCTGCACCCCGCGCACCAGCTCACGCCGGAACTGGTACCAGTCCCACACGCGCTGCGGGTGGGCGCGGAAGGCGTCTTCGGTCGCCAGGTCCTGCGGGTTGAACTGCGCCCACAGGCCCGTCTGGGCATCGCGAAACGTGGGCACGCCGGATTCGGCGCTCATGCCCGCGCCGGTCAGCACCGCAATGTGGCGTGCCTCGCAGATCCACTGGCGCACCACCGGACCGCTCATGGGCGACTCACGCGGTGCGTTGACGAAGGGCTTCGTAGAGGCAGACGCCGCTGGCCACCGACACGTTCAGGCTTTCCACCGCACCGGCCATGGGGATGCCCACCAACTCGTCGCAGGTCTTGCGGGTGAGCTGACGCATGCCGTCGCCTTCGGCGCCCAGCACCAGGGCCACCGGCACTTTCAGGTCCACTTGGTACAGCGTCTTGGGCGCGTCGTCGCTGGTGCCGATGATCCAGATGTTGCGTTCCTTGAGCTCGTTCAGGGTGCGCGCGAGGTTGGTCACCATGAAGTACGGCATGGTCTCGGCCGCACCGCTGGCCACCTTGGCCACGGTGGCGTTGATGCCGGCTGCGTGGTCCTTCGGGGCGATCACGGCATGCGCGCCGGCACCATCGGCCACGCGCAGGCAGGCGCCCAGGTTGTGCGGGTCGGTGATGCCGTCCAGCACCAGCAACAGCGGCGCCTTGCCTTCGGCCTCCAGGCCTTCGAGCAGTTCGTCGAGCGAACGCACCTGGGGCAGTTCCTGCACCCGCGCGGCCACACCCTGGTGGCCATGGCTGCCGGCCAGCTTGGCGATGCGCAGTCCATCGGCCTCGATCAGGCGCACGCCGGCTTCCTTGACGCGGTCAATGAACTGCCGCATGCGCGCATCGCGGCGCGTGGGCTCGAAGTAGATTTCGACGATGGATTGCGGCGCGGTTTTCAGACGCACGCCCACGGCGTGGAAGCCGAACAGCACTTTGGGAGAAGACATTGGGCGATTATCCCCTGCCCCACCCGGCGGGCCGCCCAAGATGAGCCGTCATGAGCGCCAGCGGATGCCACTCGCCCGCGCGGCCGGGAGCGTCAGGCAGCCGCGTCGGCCAGCTCGGTAGCCCGCCCAGCCTCGATGGTGATGCGCCGTTCGCAGCGCGCCGCGATGCCGCGGTCGTGCGTGACCAGCACCAGGGTCGTGCCCTGCTCGCGATTGAGCTCGAACATCAGTTCCATCACCCGCTCGCCGGTCGCGAAGTCCAGGCTGCCCGTGGGTTCGTCGGCCAGCAGCACGGCCGGCTGCACCACAAAGGCCCGCGCCAGCGCCACGCGCTGCTGCTCGCCGCCCGAGAGCACCTTGGGGTAATGCCCCAGCCGCTCGCCCAGGCCCACACGCTGCAACATGGCGGTGGCGGCGCTGCGGGCATCGCGCCGGCCGGCCAGTTCCAGCGGCAGCATCACGTTCTCCAGCGCGGTCAGGTTCGCCAGCAGCTGGAAGCTCTGGAACACAAAGCCCACCTTCTGCGCCCGCAGCGCGGCGCGCTGGTCCTCGTCCAGCGCAAACAAGTCGGCGCCGTCGATGTGAACCGTTCCCTTCGAAGGCGTATCCAAGCCCGCGATGATGGACAGCAGCGTGCTCTTGCCCGACCCCGAAGCGCCCACGATGGCAGCGGTTTCCCCACGGGCGAGCGAAAAGTGAATGTCGCGCAGAATGTCCAGCGCGCCGGTGGCATCGCTCACCGACTTGAAGACGTGCTGCACGGTGATCATCGGCTCGTGGGGGGCTGCGGTCATGTGGTCGGATCGGATGAAAGGAAGAGGTTTTGGAACGTCGTCACTTTAACGCCCTGCTCGCGGCCAGCCTGGCGCTGGGGTCAAGCGCGGCAGCCTGGGCAGAGGCGAAAACAGAAGCCGTTGTGCTGATCGTGGGCGACTCGCTGAGCGCCGAATACGGCCTCAAGCGCGGCAGCGGCTGGGCCGCCCTGTTGCAGGAGCGGCTGACGAAAGAGAAAGTTCCGGCCCGCGTGGTCAACGCCAGCGTCAGCGGCGACACCACTTCGGGCGGCCGCTCGCGCCTGCCGGCCCTGCTCAAGCAGCACCAGCCTGCGGTGGTGGTCATCGAGCTGGGCGGCAACGACGCCCTGCGCGGCCTGCCGCTGAACATGACGCGCGAGAACCTCACCGCCATGGCCCGCGCCGCGCGCGAGGCCGGTGCAAAGGTGCTGCTGGTGGGCATGGAAATGCCGCCCAACTACGGCGCGAAGTACGCGCAGGAATTCCGGGACGTGTTCAGCGGCGTCGCCAAGACCGAGAAGACAGGCCTGGTGCCTTTCTTCCTCAAAGGCGTGGCCGATGGCCCCGAGCCACTCAAGCTATTCCAGAGTGACCGCATCCACCCCAACGAAGCCGCCCACCCGTTGATGCTGGCCAACGTCTGGCCCGAGCTGCGCAAACTGTTGCCCAAGTGACGGCGCGGATAATCCCCGCATGCCCGTTCACAACCTGCCCGCCACCGAAGCGCTCACGCGCCTGGCCACGTTCGACGCCATCATCGATGCCCGCACCGAGGACGAGCACGCCCTTGACCCCGTGCCCGGCGCCGTCAACTGGCCCACGCTGGACAACGCAGAGCGCATCACCATCGGCACGATGTACAAGCAGGTCAACGCCTTCGAGGCCAAGAAGCGCGGCGCGGCCCTGTCGGCCCGCAACATCGCGGCTCACATCGAACGCGAGGTGCTGGACAAACCCAAGGGCTGGAAACCGCTGGTGTACTGCTGGCGCGGGGGCAACCGCAGCGGCGCGCTGGCCACCATCCTGGGTGCCATCGGCTTCAACGTCACGCTCATCGAAGGCGGCTACAAAGCCTGGCGCGCCGCGCTGGTGGACGACATTCCCCGCCTGGCCCAGCGCCTGCACTACCGCGTGGTCTGCGGCCCCACCGGCAGCGGCAAGACGCGCCTGCTGCAGGCGCTGGCCGCCGAAGGTGCACAGGTGCTGGATCTGGAAGCACTGGCCAACCACCGCAGCTCGGTGCTGGGCCACATCCCTGGTGTGGAACAACCCAGCCAGAAGCGCTTTGACAGCCTGATCTGGGACGCCCTGCAGCGCTTCGACCCGGCACGCCCGGTGTTCGTGGAAAGCGAAAGCAAGAAGGTGGGCAATGTGCGCGTGCCCGACGCCCTGATCGAAGCGATGCGCGAGAGCCCCTGCATCGACCTGCAACTGAGCGACGAGGAAAGGGTGGCCCTGCTGCTGGAGGACTACGATTTCTTCGTGAAAGACCCGGATTTCTTCTGCCAGCGGCTGGAAGCGCTGACCGAGCTGCGCGGCAAGGCCGTGGTGGGCGAGTGGATTGAAAAGGTGAAGGCGGGTGAGACCGCTGAGGTGGTGCTGGATTTGCTGACCCGGCACTATGACCCCATGTACGCGCAGTCCATCGAGCGCAATTTCAAGCAGTACGGCAACGCCCTGCCCTGCGTGCTGAAAGACCGCTCGCCTGAGGCCTTGTCGGAACGGGCTAGGTCGCTGCTGGACGAAAAGCCGCCCTCGACAACGGCTTAATCGGCGGCCGCGTCACCCGCAGGTGCGCCACCTTCAGCAGCATCGGGCTGGCTCCCGGCTTCGTCGCCCATTCCATCAGGGGCATCGCCATGGCGCTTGCCTTCGGCCTTGGCCTTGAGCTTCTCTTCTTTCTTCTTCTTCTTGGCGAGCTCGCGCTGGCGTTTTTCGTATCCGTAGTTGGGAGTGGCCAAAACAGTCTTTCGGTGGGGGTTGAAAATCGGTCAGAGCGGGAGTGTAGCCAGCGCCTGCGCCAGATCGGCCCGCAGGTCGTCTACCGACTCCAGCCCGACGGCAAAGCGCACCAGACCGCCCCGGTGGGGCCAGGCTTGCGTGCGAATGGACGGCACGTTGTAGGGTGCGCACAGGCTGATGGGACCGGCCCAGCTCCAGCCCAGCTTGAACAGGCGCAACTGATCGCAGAAGGCGTCAATCTGCGCCTGAGCGAAGCGTTCGTCAAACACCACGCTGAACAGACAGGCCGCGGCCTTCGCATCGCGTTGCCATGCGTCGTGCCCAGGCGAGCCGGGCAAGGCCGGGTGCAGCACCTGGGCCACGCCTGCTTGCGCCTGCATCCACGAGGCCAGTTCGCGTGTGGCCGCGTCCTGCGCGGCGTAGCGCAGAGGCATGGTGTTCAGACCCCGCAACACCAGTTCGGTGTCGTTGCCGCTCACGCCCAGGCCCAGGCGCATGTGGGTCATGAGCAGCTGCTGGTGCAACGCACGGTCGCGAGTGACGACCGACCCCATCAGCACATCGGCACCGCCGCTGGGGTACTTGGTGAGCGCCTGCATCGACACGTCCACGCCCAGCTCGAACGCGTTGAACGCGATGCCAGCACCCCAAGTGTTGTCCAGCGCCGTGACGATGGGTCGCTGCCGGCCGGCATTGGACTCGCGAACCACGGCCACCAGGGCCGGAAGGTCTGGAAACTCGAGCGTGATCGAGCCCGGAGCTTCCAACCACACCAGGCGCGTCGCAGGGCCGATCTTGGCGGCCAGATCGGCCGGGTCCAGCGGGTCGTAGAACCGGTGCACGATGCCCCAGCGCGCGAGCTCAACACTGGCGAAAGCCTTGTTCGGGCCGTAGGCGTTGTCAGGGATCAGCAGCTCGTCGCCCTGCTGCAAGAAAGCCATATCCACCAGTGACAAGGCCGAAAGACCGCTGGGGGCCAGCACGCAATGGGTGCCGCCTTCAATGGTGGCGATGCGTTCCTCTAACGTGAAGGTGGTGGGCGTGCCGTGCAGGCCGTAGGTGTAGCCGCTCGTGTCCGTCCACTCCTGCGTGCGCAGGGCGTGGACGTTGGGGAAGATGACGGTGGACGCCTTGTGCACGCCGGGCGCGACGGCGTCAAAGCCCTCCGGCGGGCGATAGCGGTGGTGGATCAGCTGGGTGGAGAGATCGCTCATGGTTTCGGCGCCGGGCCGCCCCAAGCCGAAACGCGCCCCCTCGGGGGGCAGTGACCCGCGCAGCGGTGGAGCGTGGGGGCCTGGTTCACAGCTTCCACTTTTCCAGGAGCTGCGCCGGGCGCATGGCGTCGTAGCTCTCGAAGGGCTGGTGTATCCAGGGGTTGGTGGGCAGGAACTCCACCGAATAGTCCGGCGTGAACACCGAGACCTGCTTGGTCCAGATCACGGCGCTGCGCAGCTCGGTGATGGGCTTGTAGTGATTCTTGAGCGTGTCGATGACCGCGCGCAGCGTATGACCAGAGTCGGCCAGGTCGTCCACCAGCAGCACCTTGCCTGCGATTTCACCCTTGGGTGTGGTGATGTAGCGGGCGATGTCCAGGTTGCCCTGCTCCGTGCCGGCATTCGCGCGGTACGAGCTGGTGGACATGATGGCCAGCGGCTTGTCAAAGATGCGCGAGAGGATGTCACCCGGGCGCATGCCGCCACGGGCCAGGCACAGGATGGTGTCGAACTCCCAGCCCGAGTGATAGACCTTGAGCGCAAGCTTCTCGATGAGGTTGTGGTACTCGTCGTAGGACACGTAGAGGTGTTTGCCGTCTTCGGTCAGCATGGGGGCTCCGGGTTGGGTGGGGTGTTTTGATTCTGACTCAACGCCTGTGCCGGTGGCATCAGGCGTGGTACGGATGCTGGATCAGGATGGTGTGGTCGCGGTCCGGACTGGTGGAGACCACATGGATCGGCACACCGGTGGTTTCCTGGATGCGGTCCAGGTAGCGCTGGGCGTTGACCGGCAGGTCCTCGTAGCGCGTGGCGCCCACGGAGGTTTCGGTCCAGCCCGGCAACGTTTCGTAGATCGGCTTGCAGCGCGAGATCTCATCGGCACCAGCGGGCAGGATGTCGATGACTTCGCCATCCAGCTCGTAACCGGTGCACAGCTTGAGTTCGGTCAGACCGTCGAGCACGTCCAGCTTGGTGATGCACAGTCCGGTCAGACCGTTGACCTGCGCAGAGCGCTTGAGCAAAGCGGCATCGAACCAGCCACAGCGGCGCGAACGACCGGTGGTCACACCCTTTTCGGCGCCCACGGTGCTCATGTGCCAGCCCGGTGTGCCTTCCTTTTCCCACTCCAGTTCGGTCGGGAACGGACCACCGCCCACACGGGTGCAATAAGCCTTGGTGATGCCCAGCACGTAGTGCAGCAGGCTCGGGCCAACGCCGGCACCGGCGGCCGCGTTGCCGGCCACGCAGTTGCTCGACGTGACGAAGGGATAGGTGCCGTGGTCGATGTCCAGCAGCGTGCCCTGTGCGCCTTCGAACAGCAGATTCACGCCTGCCTGGTGGGCTGCGTTCAGTTCGCGCGAGACGTCGGCGATCATGGGCTTGAGCTGCTCGGCCTGCGCCATGGCTTCCGCGTACACCGGCTCGAACTGGATCTCGCCGTCCTTCATGTACGACAGGGTCTTCTCATCCCAGGCCATGTCGGCCGAGTGCAGCCAGGTCTTGAGCACATGGTTGTGCAGGGCCAGCAGCTCGCGCAGCTTGGTGGCAAAGCGCTCGGGGTATTTCAGGTCCATCACGCGCAGCGCACGGCGGGCGATTTTGTCTTCGTAGGCTGGACCGATGCCGCGACCGGTGGTGCCGATCTTCTCGGCGCCGGCCTTGACCTTGGCGGCTTCGCGCGCCACGTCGATGGCGGCGTGGAACGGCAGGATCAGCGGGCAGCCCTCGCTCACGCGCAGGCGCGAACGCACCTCGACACCGGCTTTTTCCAATCCGGCGATTTCTTCAAACAGCTTGCCCACCGACAGCACTACGCCATTGCCGATGTAGCACTTGACGCCGGCGCGCATGATGCCGCTGGGGATGAGGTGCAGCGCGGTCTTGACGCCGTTGATCACCAGCGTGTGGCCAGCGTTGTGGCCACCCTGGAATCGCACCACGCCTTGCGCTGTTTCGGTCAGCCAGTCGACCAGCTTGCCCTTGCCCTCGTCGCCCCACTGGGTACCGACCACCACCACGTTGCGCCCGGGGACCACGGCGCTGCTGTTCTTCGTCATCTGCTGATTCCGGTTAAAGGTTCTTCAGGGTCCAGACACCGCCGTCGGCGGGCACCTGCACCAGTTCACGATCGCAATCGAACTCGTCCACTTCGTGTTCGTGGCCCGGCAGCACACACACCACGGTGTGTCCGGCCGATCGCAGCTGCGCAATGGCTTCGCGCAGCGCAGCGTCCATGCCCCAAGGCGCGCGGATGGCGCCTTCCAGCGGACGTGGCGCCACGGCCGAGACAAGCTCCTTGAGGTCCAGGCTGAAACCGACCGCGGGGCGCTTGCGGCCAAACACCGCGCCCACCTCGTCGTAGCGGCCACCACGGGCCAGCTCCACCGCGTCGCCCTGCGTATCGCGGGCGAACACGGCAAAGCGCATGCCGGTGTAGTAGGCGTAGCCGCGCAGGTCGGCCAGGTCGATGGACACGTCCATGCCTTGCACCTGGGCGGCCAGCCAGGCCAGGTTGTCCAACGCGGCGCTCAGGGCTGGTGAAGCGGTCAGGGTGCGGCGCGCCTGGTCGATGACAGCCACGCCGCCGAACAGCCCAGGCAGCGCGCACAGGTCGGCGCGCACGCCCTCGGGCAGGTCGGCCGACAGCGCCTGCAGCTCGGCCACGTCTTTGGATGCGAGAGCGGAGTGGATGGCGCTGACACGCGAAGCCTCCAGCGCCACCGGGGCCAGCACGGCGTCGATCACGCGCACATCGGCCATGTCCAGCTGCAGGCCCTGCACACCCGACTGCTGCAGGCAGGCCCGTGCGAGTTCGAGGATTTCGAGATCTGCTTCCAGACCGGCGTGGCCATAGATCTCGGCACCGAATTGCAGAGGTTCGCGGCTGGCAAAGGCACGGTCGATGCGCGTATGCACCACCGGGCCGCAGTAACTCAGACGGGCCACTCCCTGGCGGTTGAGCAAGTGGGCGTCGATGCGGGCGACTTGAGGCGTGCTGTCGGCGCGCAGGCCCAGCGTGCGGCCTGACAGCTGGTCCACCAGTTTGAAGGTCTGAAGGTCGAGGGCTTCACCGGTGCCGGTGAGCAGCGATTCCAGGTGCTCCAGCAGCGGCGGCATGACCAGTTCGTAGCCGTAGCCACGCGCTGTGTCCAGCAAACCCCTGCGAAGTTCCTCGATGTGGCGCGCCTCGGAAGGCAGGACATCGGCAATGTGGTCCGGGAGGACCCAGGCAGACATGGGCATGAGGGGATGGCTGTTAAAAGCGGCATTTTACCGGGGCGCGGAACGCTCCCCGCCAGCCAGTACCGCCAAACGTCAAACGATCAGGCGACGGCCCACCACAGCAGCAGGCCGGACAACACGCACAGCAACCCGAAAAACCGGATCTGCCCGTCCTCCAGCTGGAGCATTTGCGTGAACACACGCCGCCATGTCGACGGCGCCACGAAGGGCAACAGCCCTTCGAAGATCAGGACCAGCGCCAGTGCTGGCCAGAGCAGTTCGCTCACCGGCGCCGGCTCACTTGCCAGAACCGCTGCCGCGCATGGCCTTGAAGAACTCCGACGACGGGTCCACCACCATCACGTCGGACTTGCTGCCAAAGCTGGACTTGTACGCATCCAGGCTGCGGTAGAACTGGGCGAAGGACGGGTCCTTGCCGAACGACTCGCTGTACGCCGCCGCGGCCTTGGCATCGCCCTCACCCTTGATGGTCTGGGCCTTCTTGTAGGCCTCGGCCACGATCACTTCCCGCTGGCGGTCGGCATCGGCGCGAATTTTTTCGCCTTCGGCAAAACCGGTGGAGCGCAGTTCGTTGGCCACTCGCTTGCGCTCGGCCTCCATGCGCTGGTAGACCGACGCGGTGATGCTCTCGGCGTAATCCACGCGCGTGATGCGCACGTCCACCACGTCCATGCCCCAGGGCTTTTCAGCCCCTCGCACGGCTTCGAGCACTTCCTTCTTGACGTCTTCCATCAAGGCCTCACGCCCGGTAGCCAGCAGTTCCTTGAGGGTGCGCTTGTTCACTTCCTGCTGGAAGGAGTTGCGGACCACGCGGTTGAGCTGCAGCGCACCCGCGCCTTCGTTAAGGCCGACGTTGCGGATGTAGGCCTGCGGATCGCTGATGCGCCAGCGCACATACCAATCGATGACCACGCGCTGCTTCTCTGCGGTCAGCGAGGGCTCGGTGTCGTTGCTCTCCAGCGTCAGCAGACGCTTGTCGATGTATGACACGTTCTGGAACGGCGGCGGCAGCTTGAAGTTCAGGCCCGGTTCGGTGACGACCTGCTTGATCTGCCCGAGCTGGAACAGCACCCCGAACTGGCGCTGATCCACAACAAAAAGCATGGAGCTGCCCAAGGCCAGCGCCACGAGCACGGAAGTGATGACAAATCCCAGTCTGTTCATGATCGATCCCTGGCTCAGCGGCTCTCACGCTCGCGCGAGCGGGCGTTGTTGTTCGGATTGGCAGCGGGCGCCGTGGTCGTCGCGGCGGGCGCGGGAACGCTGCTCGCCACCGGCGCCGCGGTTGACCCAGCGCTGGTCATCTGCATGATCTTGTCCAGCGGCAGGTACAGCAGATTGGAGCCGGACTTGGAGTCCACCATGACCTTGGTCACGTTGCTGAACACCTCTTTCATCGTGTCCACGTACATGCGATCACGCGTGACCTGGGGAGCCTTCTGGTATTCGGCCAGCACCGAGCGGAAACGCTGCGCATCGCCTTCGGCCTGCGCCACGATGCGTGCCCGGTAACCCTCGGCCTCTTCGTTCAGACGCGACGCTGCGCCGCGGGCGCGGGGGATGACGTCGTTCGCATAGGCCTGGGCCTCATCCTTGGCACGGTTGCGCTCCTGGCCGGCCTTGAGCACATCGTCAAACGCGGCCTGCACCTGCTCGGGCGGGCGCACCAGCTGAAGGTTGACGCTTTCCACCGCGATGCCGACGCTGTAGCGGTCCAGGATGGTCTGCATCAGCTGCCGCACGCGGGGTGCGATCTGGTCACGCTCTTCCACCAGCGCGGCGTCCATCTTCATTTTGCCCACCACCTCACGCACAGCGGTCTCGGCCGCCTTGACAACGGCGCCGTCGGGGTCGCGGCTCTCGAACAGATACTCGCGTGCGTCTTTGAGGCGGTACTGCACAACGAACTTGATGTCGACGATGTTCTCGTCCTCGGTCAACATGGACGACTCGCGCAGACCGGTGGCCGGAACGATGGCGTCGCGCCCCACGTCCACCGAACGCAACTGCGTGACGAACACGGTTTCATGGCGTTGCACCGGGTACGGCAGGCGCCATTGGAAGCCCGCACCCACGGTGCTGTGGTAACGACCGAATTGTGTGATGACGGCCTGCTGGCCTTCCTGCACGATGAAGAAGCCCGTGCCCAGCCAGATCAGTACCGCGACACCGGCGATCAAGCCGACCCCGATACCGGTGGTCTTGGGACTGGGGTTGAAGCCAGGAGAACCGCCGCCGGAACCTTGCCCACCACCGCCCTTGCCACCGAGCAGACCGCCGAGCTTGCGGTTGAAGTCGCGCCAGAGTTCATCCAGATCCGGAGGCCCCTGGTTGGCTCCTTGTGGGCGCTGCGGGCGCGTCGGCTGACGGCCGTTGTCGTCACCGGCGCTGGGCTGCTGCGGCTTGTCCGCACCACCGCCCTCTTCACCCCTGCCCCAGCGGGGGTCGTTCAGGTTGAACACGCCCAGCAGTCGGCGCAAGGCCCGGTTCAGCGGACTTGGACGCGGCGCGGCATGGGCGCGAGGAGATTGCAGGTTGACATCCATGTGTTGAAAGCTCGTTCGATTCAAAACCACCACATTGTGCCCAATCAGGGCTCATCGCTCCGCGGGGCGTCCAACACCCCCGGGGTATCCGGGTCATGCGCAGCGGCCGAGGCCAGCACGCGCTCAGCCAGCAGGCGGCGCAACTCGGGCACACCCTCTCCGGTCTGCGCACTCACGAAGATACGAGCCACCGACTGCCCCTGCAGTTCCATGGCATCGCTCAGCACGCGGGGCACCGCGGCGGGGTCCATGGCGTCGAGCTTGTTGAAGACCAGGATCTGCGACACCTGATCGGCTCCAATGTCCTTGAGCACACCCATCACTGAAGCGATCTGCTCGGGGTGGGCCGGGTTGGACGCGTCCACCACGTGCAGGAGCAGGTCGGCATCGGCCGCTTCCTGCAAGGTTGCCGCAAAGGCGTCGACCAAGCCGTGCGGCAGGTCGCGAATAAAACCCACGGTATCGGACAGCGAGACCGAACGCCCCGCCTCGCCCAGGTACAGCTGCCGCGTGGTGGTGTCCAGCGTGGCAAACAGCTGGTCGGCAGCGTAGGCACGCGCTTTGACCAAGGCATTGAACAGCGAGGACTTGCCCGCGTTGGTGTAGCCCACCAGCGAGATGGTGAACGCATCGCGCCGGTCGCGCTGCCGGCGCTGGGTCGCACGCTGTTTCTTGACTTTTTCCAGCCGCTCTTTGGTGCGCTTGACGGCGTCGTTGATCATTCGCCGATCGAGC
>NZ_JBPCSJ010000381.1:0-5172 GCF_051007235.1 Hydrogenophaga sp.
GGCCATGAGCGACGCCGAAGTGGCCCAGCTGGCCGACCGGGTGGACCGTGCGCCCGCGGGTGGTGACGTGGTGGGTGTGCTGTTCACCGTGTTCCTGATCCTGCTGGTGACCGACATCCTGGGCTTCACCAAGGTGTTCCCGTTCACCCGTTCGATCCGATGAGGCTGCGGCTTCAGGCCCGCACAAGCCCCGCCCTGGCGGGGCTTGTGCTTTGTGCCGCGCTGGCGCTGGGCGGCTGCGCCACCGCGCCGCAGATGGCCGCGCTGGAGCGCGCCTGGCCGACCGCCTGGCCCGACCAGGTGCTGCTGTCCACAGTGCCGTTTTTCGCGCAGGACGACCACCTGTGCGGCCCCGCGTCGCTGGCCATGATGGCCCAGGCCGCCGGGCGCGAGGTGTCGCCCGCACAGCTCACACCCCAGGTCTACCTGCCGGGTCGCCAGGGCGCGCTGCAGGTCGAGATGCTGACCGCCACGCGCCGCCTGGGCCTGGTGCCCTACCTGCTGGCGCCCGAGCTGCAGGCCCTGCTGGCCGAGGTGGCCGCCGGCGAGCCGGTGCTGGTGCTGCAGAACCTGGGCCTGTCGTTTTCGCCGCTGTGGCACTACGCGGTGGTGATCGGCTACGACCGCACCACGCAGGACCTGATCCTGCATTCCGGCACCACCGCGCGCCAGCGCATGCCGGTCAGCACCTTTGAGCAGACCTGGGCGCGCGGCGGCAACTGGGCGGTGCGCGCCACGCCGCCCGCGCAACTGCCTGCCACTGCGCAGCCCGAGCCCTGGGCGCGTGCGGTGGCCGCGCTGGAGCGGGTCGATGCGCCTGCTGCATACGCCGCCTGGGCGGCCGCGCTGCAGCGCTGGCCGGACGACCGCTCGGCCTTGCTGGGGCTGGGCAACGCCGCCTACGTCATGGGCCAGCGCGAGCGAGCCGCCCAGGCCTTTGAAGCCGCCACGCAGGCGCAGCCGGACTTTGCCGACGCCTGGCACAACCTGGCCCAGGTGCGGCTGGAGCTGGACCAACTGCCCGCCGCGCAAGCCGCGGCCGGCCGCGCCGTGAGCCTGGGGGGCCACCGTCTGGCCACCTACCAGGCGCTGCAGCGGCAGATCGAGCAGCGCCAACCGCGCTGACGCGGTGGTGGGCGGACAATCCCGTGTTTTTCAAGAACGGGACAGGTCCATGACAACCATGATGCTGGTCGGCGCGACCGGTCTGGTGGGGCAGCAGGTGCTGCAACAGGCGCTCGCTTGCGAACAGGTCGCGCGGGTCGTCGCGCCCACGCGCCGCGCGCTGCCGGCCCACCCCAGGCTGCACAACCCGGTGGTGGACTTCGACCACCTGCCCGAAGACGCCGCCTGGTGGGCTGTGGACGCGGTGGTCTGTGCGCTGGGCACGACCATCAAAGTCGCGGGCTCGCAGGCGGCCTTCTACCGCGTGGACCACGACCTGCCGCTGCGCGTGGCGCAGCTCGCCTTGCGCCATGGTGCGCAAGCCTACGCGCTCAATTCGGCGCTCGGCGCCGACCCGCGCTCGCGGGTGTTTTATTCGCGTACCAAGGGCGAGCTCGAACGCGACCTGCAGGCGCTCGGGTATCGATCGCTCACGCTGGTGCGGCCGGGGCTGATCGGTGGCGAGCGCCACGAATCGCGGCCCGCGGAGCAGATCGGTGTGCGTGTGTCGCAGTGGCTGGGGCCGTTGCTGCCGCCGCGCTACCGCGTGGTGCCGGCCGAGCGCATTGCCCACCACCTGCTGCGCGCGGCGCTGGCGGCCGAGCCCGGCTGCACGGTGCTGCCGTCCGAAGCCCTCGTCTGAGTGGTCGTTGAAGGCGCGCGCGCTCAACGCCCGGTGGCCGACGGCGTGCCCGCCTTGCCCAGCAGGTGCCAGGCGCGGCGCAGCTGCGTGTCGGAACTGAAACCCGCCAGCTCCGCGGCCCGGCCCACGCTGCAGCCGGCGTGCAGCGCGGCCTCGGCCAGGTCCAGCCGGATGCGGCGCAGGTAGTCCATGGGTGCGATCCCCGCGTGTGCCAGAAAGAGGCGGCTGAGGTGGCGCGGCGAGGTGCAGGCCACGTCGGCCATGGTCTGTGCGCTCCAGGCTTCCTGCGGCCGCTGGCTCACCGCGTCCTGCACCCGGTGCAGGGCGGGGTGCAGGTGGTCGCGGTAGCGCAGGAAGGGCGAGAGCTCGGGGTCGCCTGGGCCGCGTCGCATCGCCACCACCATGGCCTGCGCCACCTGAGCCGCCAGCGCCGGGCCGCACACTGAGGCGATGCGGTGCAGGAACAGGTCGATGCCGGTCGTCACCCCCGCGCTGCTGCTGACCGCACCGTCGAGCACAAACACCCGGTTGGCCACCGCGTCGCAGCGCGGCGCGGTCTGGCGCAGTTCGTCCAGGTGGTGGTGGTGCGTGGTGGCGCGGTGGCCGTCCAGCAGCCCGGCGTGCGCCGCGAGGATGGCGCCGGCGCACACCGTCACCAGCTCCAGCCGCCCCGCCTGCAGGCGCAGGCCGCGCAGCCAGTGCAGCAGCTCGGGCACGCCGGGGCTCCGCACGTCGATGGTGTCGCCGGGCTGGCCCAGCAGCACGATCCAGGTCGGCGGGCCTTCGGCGCCCGGGACGATGGCGGACAGCGGCTCGATGCCGGCCACCAGCGCGCCCACCGAGCTGGCCGCCTGCGCCGCCGGGCCTACAAAGCGCAGTTCGAAGGCCAGGGCCTGCCCGCTGTCCGTCAGGCACTGGTTGGCGATGCGCAGCGCCTCGGCCGGTCCCGCCCAGTCCAGGATCAGGCTGCCGGGCAGCAGCACGAAGGCGACACGGATCGCACCGCTCAATCGCGCGTCCATTGGAAGTCCATCTGCCGAGCGGTGCGCAGCGCCAGCGCCTCGCCCGCTAACCGGGCCACCAAGTGCAGGCTCATGTCGATGCCGGCGCTGATGCCGCCCGACGTGACCACCCGGCCCTGGTCCACCCAGCGCACGCCGGATTGCACTTCCAGTGCGGGAAAGGCGCGGGCCAGGTCGGCCTGGTCTTCCCAATGCGTGGTGACCGGGCCGCGCTGCAACACGCCGCAGTCCGCCAGCAGGAATGCGCCTGTGCAGACCGACGCGGTGAGTTCGGCATGTGCGCTGGCCTGGGCCAGCCAGCGCAGGGTGTCGCCACAGCGCCGGGCCTGGTCGACCACACCCCCTGGGACGATGAGCAGGCCCACCGGCGGCGCATCGTCGAAGCCGTGGTCGGGCAGCAGCAACAGGCCGGCGCGGGCACGCACCGGCCCACGGGTACGGGCCACGCTGAACACCTCGAACGGGGCGGGCGCGGCCGGCGCCTCACGCAAAGCCATGCGGCTGGCGGTGGTGAACACCTCGTAGGGGCCGGCGAAATCCAGCGCCTCGACCTCGTCGAACGTCAGGATCGCCACCCGGCGAGTCGCTGCGCTCACTGGGGTACCTTCGCCCTTCGGACTGCGGTGCGAGCTGGCTTGGGAGCGGCCCGGCGCTGCGCTCATGCGAGGGCCTGCGCCGCCTCGGCCACGCTGCACAGGCGGGCGAAACGGTCCTTCAGCACCGTGGCCGTGCGGCTGGCGATGTCGGCGGCGCTCAGCGGCCGGCCGTCGGGCTGCACCATGTCGAAGGTGAGCGTGGCCTCGGGCACGAAGTCCACCCGGTAACCCAGGTCCGATGCGTGGCGGGCGGTGGTCTCGCAGCACTGTTCGGTGCGGATGCCACTGATCACCAGCTGGCGGATGCCGTGTTCGGTGAGCCACACGTCCAGCCCGGTACCCACCAGTGCGCTGTGGCGCGACTTCTGGAACGTGGCCGCCGCCTCGAAGGGCGCGAGTCCTTCCAGCGGCCGCACCGCACCGGAGGCGAGGGCGAAGGCGTTGTCCGCCACATGGGGTCCGTCGACGTGGAAGATGCGCACGATGGGTGTGCCCGCCGCCTGCGCGGCCCGGATGAGCGCGTTCTGCGCGACCAGGTAGGTGGGCAGGCCCGCGTCGGAGAAATAAGGCTCGTGCCGGAAGGACTCCTGGACATCGATCACCAGCAGACAGGTTTTCATGAAGGCAACTCCTTGTAGATCAGGCCTGCATTGTTCTCGCGCCGAACGTGTCTGTCCGACACCGTGCCGGACAAACGTCGATCGTTTCCGGACATGCCCTGTCCGCCGTTCAGGCGCGTGCCGGCTGCCGGTGCAGCAGCAGCACGGCCAGGGCCAGGCCGGCCAGCGCCAGGCTGGCGCCAAAGGTGGCGCTGGCGCCCAGCCGGTCCCACAGCAGGCCGGCCAGGGCGCTGGCCACCAGCATCGCCACGCCGCTGACGAGGTTGAACAGGCCAAAGGCTGTGCCGCGCAGATCGGCGGGCGCGGTGTCGGCCACCATGGTCGCCAGCAGGCCCTGCGTCATGGCCATGTGCAGGCCCCACAGGGCGATACCGGCCCAGGCGGCAATGCCGCGGTCGCTCCAGGCCAGCAGGGCGTCGGCGGCCATCAGCACCAGCAGGCCCAGGGCCAGCAGGGCGCGGTGGCTGACCGCATCGGCCAGGCGGCCCAGCGGGTAGGCGCCCAGGGCGTACACGACGTTCATCACAATCAGCACCAGCGGCACCCAGGCCAATGCCAGCCCGCCTTGCTGTACGCGCAGCACCAGGAACGCTTCTGAAAACCGTGCCAGCGTGAACACGGCACCCATGCCGACCACCCACCAGTAGGCGCCACCGAGTTGGCGCAGCTTTTCGCGCGAAATGGGTTGCGTGCGGGGTGCGCCGGCCGGCCGTTCGGGTTCTTGCACGCCCAACACCAGCAGCAGCACGCACAGCACCGCCGGGATCACCGCCACCCAGAACACGGCCTGGAAGTCGTTGTGCCACAGCAGCATCAGGCCGACCGCCAGCATCGGCCCCAGAAAGGCGCCCACCGTGTCCAGCGACTGGCGCAGGCCAAAAGCGGCGCCACGCTGGTCGGGCGGCGCGAGGTCGGCCACCAGCGCGTCGCGCGGGGCCCCGCGGATGCCTTTGCCGATGCGGTCGATCAGCCGCGCCGCGATTACCGGCTCCACCGTGGTGGCCAGTGCGAACAGGGGTTTGGTGGCGGCGCCCAGACCGTAGCCCAGCAGCGCCAGCGGCTTGCGTTTGCCCCACCAGTCGCTCAGCGCGCCCGAGAACACCTTGACGATCAGCGCGGTCGCTTCG
>NZ_JBPCSJ010000382.1:0-1469 GCF_051007235.1 Hydrogenophaga sp.
TGGCCGCGCGCGGCGATGGCGGCGCGCAGCGCATCGGCGATGTGGGCCGCGATGGCCGCGGGCGTGGCGCCGGTGTGTTCGGTCACGGCCATGCTCAGGATTCCTCCACCCACGAAGAACCCTCGCGTGCCATGAGGGCCGACGAAGCGGCCGGGCCCCAGCTGCCCGCCGTGTAGGCCTTGGGCTTCTCGCCCAGTTGCTGCCAGCCGTCGATGATGGGTTCGACCCAGGCCCAGGCGGCTTCCAGTTCGTCGCGGCGCATGAAGTGCGTCAGTCGGCCCTTGATGACGTCGATCAGCAGGCGTTCGTAGGCTTCGGCGCGGCGGCCGGTGAAGGCCGATTCCAGGTCCAGGTTCAGGCTCACCGGGCGCAGTTTCATGCCGCTGCCGGGCTCCTTGGCCATCATCTGCAGCTGGATGTGCTCTTCCGGCTGCAGGCGGATGAGCAGGCGGTTGACCGACTTGTGGGCCGAGTCGTTGAAGATGGTGAAGGGCAGTTCGGCGAACTCGATGACGATTTCGGACTGGCGCGCCGCCATGCGCTTGCCGGTGCGCAAGAAGATAGGCACGTTGGCCCAGCGCCAGTTGTTGATGTGGGCCTTGAGCGCAACGAAGGTCTCGGTGCCGCTGTCTTCGGGGATGTTCTCTTCCTGCAGATAGCCCAGGGCGGCTTCACCGCCCGAGGCACCCGCGCTGTACTGGCCGCGCACCGTGTCGCGCGCCACGTCGGCCACCGTCATGGGGCGCAGCGAACGCAGCACCTTGAGCTTTTCGTCGCGCACCGCGTCCGGGTCCAGCGACACGGGCGGCTCCATGGCCACGATGCACATCAACTGCATCAGGTGGATCTCCACCATGACGCGCATGGCGCCGGTGCCGTCGTAGAAGCCGGCGCGGCTGCCCACGCCCACGCTCTCGGCCACGGTGATCTGGATGCTCTTGATCTGCGGGCTGCGCCACAGCGGTTCGAAGATGCTGTTGCCAAAGCGCAGCACCATCAGGTTCTGCACCGTTTCCTTGCCCAGGTAGTGGTCGATGCGGAAGACCTGGTGTTCCTGGAAGTACTGGGCGACGTCGTTGTTGATCTGGCGTGCCGAGGCCAGGTCGTGGCCCAGGGGCTTTTCCAGCACCACGCGCGAGCGCTCGTCGATCAGGCCCGCACCAGACAGGTTCGCGCAGATGCCCACGAACAGGCTGGGCGCGGTGGCCAGGTAGTACACGCGGTCGGAGCCGGGTTGCATCTCGGCCTTGAGGCCCAGGAAGCTGGCCGGATCGGTGGCGTCGATGCAGACGTAGGTGAGGCGGCGCACGAAAGAGGACCAGGCCTCGTCGGTGTAGGCCTTCTCGCCGATGAAACCGCGTACTTTTTCCTGGATGAAGTGCAGGAAGGCGGCGCGGTCCCAGCTCTGGCGGCCCAGGGCGTGGATGCGGGTATCTTCCGGCATGTTGTTGTGCAGGTGCGCCGTGTAC
>NZ_JBPCSJ010000383.1:0-6612 GCF_051007235.1 Hydrogenophaga sp.
ACACCCCCCTGCGCCGCTTCGCGTCTTCCCCCCAGGGGGACCACACCAGCGGCCCGGCGAAGCCGGTTCCGCGGTGTGCCCTGGACCGTGCACGCATCTGTTTCTTCCATCTGACGACGGGACGACCCGTCTGATGTCATCGCCTCGGCAGGACGGCCTGCCACCGGAGAGCCCATGTTCCGCAAGGTCCTGATCGCCAACCGCGGCGCCATCGCCTGCCGCATCATCCGCACGCTCAAAGCCCTGGGCGTGCAGAGCGTGGCCGTGTATTCCGAAGCCGACGCGCAGGCCCGCCACGTGCGCGAAGACGACGAGGCGTATCTGCTCGGCCCCGCGCCCGCGGCCGAGAGTTACTTGAAGGCCGATCGCATCCTGCAGATCGCCCGCGACTGCGGCGCCGAGGCCATCCACCCCGGCTACGGCTTCCTGTCGGAGAACCCGGGCTTCGCCCAGGCCTGCGAAGACGCGGGCATCGCCTTCATCGGCCCCACGCCCGAGCAGATGCGCGCCTTCGGCCTCAAGCACACGGCGCGCGACCTGGCCGAACAGCGTGGCGTGCCGCTGCTGCCCGGCACCGGCCTGCTGGCGGATGCCGCGCAGGCCCGCGCCGAGGCGCTGCGCATCGGCTACCCGGTGATGCTCAAGAGCACGGCCGGTGGCGGCGGCATCGGCATGCGCCTGGTGTGGAGCGAAGACGAACTCAGCGACGCGTTCGCCTCGGTGCAGCGTCTGGCCAGCGCCAACTTCAAGGACGCCGGCCTCTTCCTGGAGAAGTACGTCGAGCAGGCGCGCCACATCGAGGTGCAGGTCTTCGGCGACGGCGCGGGCACGGTGCTCGCGCTGGGCGAGCGCGACTGCTCGGTGCAGCGCCGCAACCAGAAGGTGATCGAAGAAACCCCCGCGCCGGGCCTGAGCGACGCGCAGCGCAGCGAGCTGCACGCCACCGCGGTGCGCCTGGCGCAGGCGGTGAACTACCGCTCGGCCGGCACGGTGGAATTCGTCTACGACGCGGCCACCGGCCAGTTCTACTTCCTCGAAGTCAACACCCGCCTGCAGGTGGAACACGGCGTGACCGAGCAGGTCACGGGGGTCGATCTGGTCGCGTGGATGGTGCAACTCGCGGCCGGCGACCTGCCGCCGCTGGCCACGCTGGCGCCCACGCCGCAGGGCGCGTCCATCCAGGTGCGGCTGTACGCCGAAGACCCCGCGAAAAACTTCCAGCCCAGCGCCGGTCTGCTGACCGAGGTGGTGTTTCCCACGGACGCGCGGGTTGACGGCTGGGTCGAACGCGGCACCGAGGTGCCCGCCTGGTACGACCCCATGCTGGCCAAGCTCATCGTCACCGCGCCCGACCGCGAGCAGGCGCTGGCGAAGTTGGACACCGCGCTGGCCGCCACGCGCCTGGCCGGCATCGAGACCAACCTCGGCTACCTGCGCCAGGTGGTGCGCGACCCGGTGTTCCGCGAAGGCCGGCAGGTCACGCGCTTCCTCAACAGCTTCCACTTCCGCCCCGCGACCGTTGAAGTGGTCGAGCCCGGCGTGCAGACCAGCGTGCAGGACTGGCCCGGCCGCCTGGGCCACTGGGACGTGGGCGTGCCGCCCAGCGGCCCCATGGACGGCTATGCGCACCGCATGGCCAACCGCCTGGTGGGCAACGCCGACGACGCGGCCGCGCTGGAGATCACGCTCTCCGGCCCCACGCTGCGCTTCAACGCCGACGCGGTGATCGCCGTGACCGGTGCACCGGTCAAGATGCTGCTCGACGGCGCACCGTTGCCCCAGTGGCAGAGCCACCGCGTGCCCGCCGGCAGCGTGCTCGCCATCGGCCGAGCCGAGGCCGGCGCGCGCCTGTGTCTGGCCGTGGGCGGCGGCTTCGACGTGCCGCTGTACCTGGGCAGCCGCAGCACCTTCACGCTCGGCCAGTTCGGCGGCCACGCCGGCCGCCACCTGCGCACCGGCGACGTGCTGCACCTGGCCGCGCCCGGCGCCGGCACGGCCGGCGTGAGCGCCGCCCCCGACACCGTGCCCGCCTTCACCCACCACTGGGACGTGGGCGTGCTCTACGGCCCGCACGGCGCGCCCGACTTCTTCACAGAGGGCGACGTGGCCACCTTCTTCGCCACCGACTGGGAGGTGCACTACAACTCCAGCCGCACCGGCGTGCGCCTGATCGGCCCCAGGCCGCAGTGGGCGCGTGCTGACGGTGGCGAGGCCGGCCTGCACCCGTCCAACATCCACGACAACGCCTACGCCATTGGCGCCATCGACTTCACCGGCGACATGCCGGTCATCCTCGGCCCCGACGGCCCCAGCCTCGGCGGCTTCGTCTGCCCGGCCGTGGTGATCAACGCCGAACTCTGGAAGCTCGGCCAGCTGCGCCCCGGCGACACGGTGCGCTTCCACCGCCTCTCGCTCGATGAAGCACTGGCCCGCAGCGCCACGGTCGAAGCCGCGCTGACCTCCCTCACGCAACCCCTGCCCGCCACACCGGCCGACGACGCCACGGCCCACCCCACGCCTGTGGTCCACGAAGACCCCGCGCGCGAAGACGAGGCCGTGCCCGCCATGGTGGTGCGTCAGGCCGGCGACCGTTACCTGCTGGTCGAGTTCGGCCCGCTGGTGCTCGACATCGAACTGCGCCTGCGCGTGCACGTGCTCATGCAGGCGCTGCAAGCGCGCATCGAAGCCGGCACGCTGCCCGGCATCGTCGACATGACGCCCGGCATCCGTTCGCTGCAGTTGCACTTCGATCCATCGAAGGTCTCGCGCGCCGAGTTGCTCAAGGTGCTGGTCGAGGCCGAGGCCGCGCTGCCCGCCGTGGATGACATGGAAGTGCCCAGCCGCATCGTGCACCTGCCGCTGAGCTGGGACGACCCGCAGACCAAGCTGGCCATCGAGAAGTACATGCAGTCGGTGCGGCCCGACGCGCCCTGGTGCCCGAGCAACATCGAGTTCATCCGCCGCATCAACGGGCTGGACAGCATCGACGAGGTGTTCAAGGTGGTCTTCGACGCCAGCTACCTGGTGCTGGGCCTGGGCGACGTGTACCTGGGCGCGCCGGTCGCCACGCCGGTGGACCCGCGCCACCGCCTGGTGACCACCAAGTACAACCCCGCGCGCACCTGGACGCCCGAGAACGCTGTCGGCATCGGCGGCGCCTACCTCTGCGTCTACGGCATGGAAGGCCCCGGCGGCTACCAGTTCGTCGGCCGCACGCTGCAGATGTGGAACCGCTGGCGCCACGGTGAGCCGGGCTCGGTGTTCGAGCAGCCCTGGCTGCTGCGCTTCTTCGACCAGATCCGCTTCGTGCCGGTGGATCAGGACGAGCTGCTGCGCATCCGCGCCGCCTTTCCGCACGGCGGCTACGCGCTGCAAGTCGAAGAGACCAGTTTCCGCCTGCGCGACTACCGCCGCTTCCTGGCCGACAACGCGCCCAGCATCGGCGCCTTCAAGGCGCAGCAGCAGGCCGCCTTCGACGCCGAGCGCGAGCGCTGGGCCGCGAGCGGCCAGCTCACCTACGCGGGCGACGCCGACGTGGCCGCGGCCGACGCCAGCGTCGAGCTGGACCTGCCGCCCGGCGGCCGCCCGCTGGCCAGCAGCGTGCCCGGCAGCGTGTGGAAGGTGCTGGTCAGCGAAGGCCAGCGCGTGGCCGCGGGCGACGTGCTGCTCGTCGTCGAGTCCATGAAGATGGAATTCAGCGTGCTCGCCCCGCAGGACGCCACCGTGCACCGCCTCATGTGCCGCGAAGGCGCGCCCGTGGCCGCCGGCCAGGACGTGCTGGTGCTGGTGGAATGAAACACCCCCCGCGCCGCTTCGCGTCACCCCCCTCAAGGGGGGCGGCACCAGAGGCCCGGCAGAGCCGGTTCCTCGATGCCCCTGGAGGGGACCGCTTCACGCGTCGCGGGTGGCGCTCTGGCGCCATGGATAACCGAACCACATTCAGATCCTTTTCACGGAGCCTCCGATGGACCTCAGCACCCTCAGTTTCGACCTCGCCAGCCTGCGCGCCGCCTACGCCGCCGGTACCCCGGTGCGCGCCGTCATCGCCGAGGCCATGCGCCGCTGCGCCACCGACGAGAACAACGCTTTCATCCACCGCCTGACCGACGCCGAGATCGAGCCCTATGTGGAGCGTTTGGAAAGTGCTGACGGCGTGGACCCGGCCAGCCTGCCGCTCTACGGCGTGCCCTTCGCGATCAAGGACAACATCGACCTCGCGCACATCCCCACCACCGCGGGCTGCCCCGAATACGCCTACACGCCGGGCGAGAGCGCCTTCCTCGTGCAGCAGCTCATCGCGGCCGGCGCCGTGCCGCTGGGCAAGGCCAACCTCGACCAGTTCGCCACCGGCCTCAACGGCACCCGCTCGCCCTACGGCGCCTGCCGCAACGCCTTCAACCCAGACTTCGTCTCGGGCGGCTCCAGCAGCGGCTCCGCCGTGAGCGTGGCCAAGGGCTGGGTGTCGTTTTCGTTGGGCACCGACACGGCCGGCTCGGGCCGCGTGCCCGCGAGCTTCAACAACCTCATCGGCCTCAAGCCCAGCATCGGCCTGCTCTCGGCCACCGGCGTGGTGCCGGCCTGCCGGTCGGTGGACACCGTGTCCATCTTCGCGCTCACCGCCGCCGACGCACAGGCCGTGCTGGCCGTGGCCGCGGTGCCCGACGAAGCCGACGCCTTCAGCCGCGCGGCCAAACCCTTCGGTGTGGACTTCTCGGCCGGCTCCTTCCGCTTCGGCGTGCCGTGCCCGCAGGACCTCAACTTCTTCGGCAACGACGCGACGGCCGCGCTGTTCGCCGAATCGGTCGAACGCCTGAAGGCCCTGGGTGGCACTGCCGTGGAGGTGGACCTCACGCCCTTCCTCGACGCCGCGCGCCTGCTCTACGAAGGCCCGTGGGTGGCCGAGCGCTACGTCGCCATCCAGGACTTCATCGAAGCGCAACCCGAGGCCGTGTTCCCGCCCGTGCGCACCATCATCGAAGGCGGCAAAACCAAGACCGCCGCTGACGCCTTCGCCGCGAGCTCCAAGCTCAAGGCCCTCAAGCGCGTGTGCGACGCGGTGTGGCAGGACGTGGACTGCCTGCTCACGCCCACCGCCGGCACCATCTACCGCATCGCCGACATGCAGGCCGACCCGATCCGCCTCAACAGCAACCTGGGCCACTACACCAACTTCATGAACCTGCTGGACTACGCCGCCGTCGCGGTGCCCGCAGGGTTCCAGGCCAGCGGCGACGCCCAAGGCCTGCCCTGGGGCGTGACCCTGGCCGCGCCCGCGTTCAAGGACGTGCCGCTGCTGCGCCTGGCCGATCGCTTTCACCGCGCGCAGGCGGCGTTGTCACTCGGCGCCACCACCGCAACGCTGGCCGACACCCCCGCCCTCAACAGCACCGACCTGCCCAAAGGCAGCAACACCCCCGGCACCGTCAAGGTCGCCGTCTGCGGCGCACACCTCAGCGGCCTGCCGCTCAACTGGCAGCTCACCCAACGCGGCGCGCGCCTGCTCGGCGCGGTGCAGTCCGCGCCCGAATACAAGTTCTACGCCCTCGCCGGCGGCCCGGTCCAGCGGCCCGGCATGGTGCGCGTCAACGAAGGCGGCGCCGCGATCGACATGGAAGTCTGGGAACTGCCCGCCGAACACTTCGGCAGCTTCGTCGACGGCATCCCCGCCCCGCTGGGGATTGGCAAGGTCAAGCTGGCCGACGGGTCGTGGGTGAGCGGGTTTGTGTGTGAGGCGATCGGGGTCGAGGGTGGGACCGAGATCACGGAGTTGGGGAGTTGGCGGGCTTGGATGGCGAAGAAGGGCTGAGGTTCGGTGCCCGCTCTTGGCGTGAGCGGCTTCGATGCAGCGAACTCGACGGACCAGCGTGTCTGCCACGATGATCCGCGCACTGGTTCGACCATGAGGAATCGGACATACCGGAGGCTTCCATGCTGCGGACGCCAGGTGATGACATGTGGTGATGGCATATTCTTGTGCCTGCACACCTTGTCACCATGACTCCTGTCCATGTCTATTGATCGAGCTTCTGGAGACGCTCCGCTGTCTGCCAGCTGGACCGCAATCGCGGCCGCTGTAGCTTCGCTCTTGGGCTTGTGGCCCTGCCGGTCGATGTACCAGGGCATGGGCGATGGAGTGGGCTGGTTCTTGCTCGTGATCTTCGCACCCATCGTGTTCACCGCTGTGTTCATGCTGGGCTTCTTCCCCTTGCTGTGGCTGCTGAAGCGACAGTCCAGTCCGAATGCACGCTGGGGCTTGTGCTTGATACCTGCTGGCGTCTTGCTTGCCATGAACGGTGTGCCAGGCCTGTTGGGGATGGGTGCCTTGCTCTTCATGACCATCAGCGTCTACATCGACACTTCTCGCAAGCTTGTCGATAGCCAGGACCTCAAGACCTTCTTGAGGGGCAACAAACCCGTCGTCCACATTCCCTTGGTTGATACGCCCGTCGTGAACCGATTGAAGGACGACAAACCTGTCGGCAACAGCCTCATCGACGCACCACCTGTCATGGGCAAGCCCCATGTTGACCAGCCGAGCCAAGTGCACGTGAGGGCTGGCGCCCTCGCGGGGTACGACATGCCATTTTGGTAGCGTCTTGAATTCGACGAACT
>NZ_JBPCSJ010000384.1:0-2528 GCF_051007235.1 Hydrogenophaga sp.
GCCAGTACTACCTGCACAACTTCCTCACCAGCCAGCCCGACCTGAACTTCCACAACCCCGACGTCCAGGACGCGCTGCTGGCCACGGTGAAGTTCTGGCTCGACCTCGGGGTGGACGGCTACCGCCTGGACACCGCCAACTTCTACTTCCACGACGCGCAGCTGCGCAACAACCCGGGTCGCGGCGCCCCCGACCCGAACAAGCCCGACCCGGCGGTCAACCCCTTCAACCCCTACGCCTGGCAGCGCCACCTCTACGACAAGAGCCAGCCGGAAAACCTGGTCTTCCTGCAGCGCCTGCGCGCCCTGCTCGACCAGTACCCGGACACCACCATGGTGGGCGAGATCGGCGACGACGACGGCCTGGCCCGCGTCGCCGAGTACACCAGTGGCGGCGACAAGCTGCACATGGCCTACTGTTTCGACTTCCTGGGCCAGCCGCACGACGCGCCTTTCCTGCACGGCGTGCTCGCCCGCTTCGACGAGGTGGTGGGCGACGGCTGGCCCTGCTGGGCCCTGTCCAACCACGACTGCGAACGCTCTGCCACGCGCTGGGGCGGCCCCCAGCCCGACGCTCGCCTGCTGCGCCTGGCGGCGGCCTTCCAGGCCAGCCTGCGCGGCACCGTCTGCCTCTACCAGGGCGAAGAGCTGGGCCTGCCCGAAGCCGAACTGCGCTTCGAAGATTTGCAAGACCCCTACGGCATCACCATGTGGCCGCAGTTCAAGGGCCGCGACGGCTGCCGCACGCCCATGCCCTGGACCGCGGACGCACCGCACGCCGGTTTCACCACCGGCGCCAAGCCCTGGTTGCCGGTGGCCGCCACGCACACCGCGCTGGCGGTGGACCAGCAGGCCGGCCGCGCGGACTCGTTGCTGAGCTTCTTCACGCAGCTGCTGCACTGGCGCCGCGAGCAACCCGCGCTGCTGCACGGCCGCATGACCCTGCTGCCCGAACACCCGCAGGTGCTGGCCTTTGCGCGCGAGGACGGTCCTCAGCGCCTGCTCTGCGCCTTCAACTTCAGCGACAGCGCCGCGGTGCTGGCCCTGCCTGAGGGCTGGACGCAGGCGAACACCTTGACCGGCAGCGGCCTGGCGGGCGCAAGCGTCGACGCCGGCCAGATCCGTTTCGAACCCTGGGGCGGCCTGTTCCTGCAGGCCTGACACCCACCACCCCGCAGGAGACCCGCACCATGTCCCGCATCGACTTCAAGAACGTCTGCAAGCGCTACGCGCCCAACGCGCCGCTGACCATCAACAACGCCAACCTCACCATCGAGAACGGCGAGTTCTGCGTCTTCGTCGGACCGTCGGGCTGCGGCAAGTCCACGCTGCTGCGCATGGTGGCCGGGCTCGAAGAGATCAGTTCTGGCGACCTGTCCATCGGCGGCGAACGCGTCAACGACCTGCCGCCCGCGCGGCGCGGCGTGGCCATGGTGTTCCAGAGCTACGCGCTCTACCCGCACATGACGGTGCGCGAGAACATGGGCTTTGGCCTCAAGGTGTTCGGCGCCAACGCCGCCGAGATCGACAAGAAGGTGCGCGCGGCGGCCGACATCCTGCAGCTCACGCCGCTGCTGGACCGCCTGCCCAAGGCGCTCTCGGGCGGCCAGCGCCAGCGCGTGGCGATCGGCCGCGCGATCGTGAAGGAGCCGCGCGTGTTCCTGTTCGACGAACCGCTGTCCAACCTGGACGCCGCGCTGCGTGTGCAGACCCGGCTGGAGATCGCCAAGCTGCACCACGACATCGGCACCGCCAGCATGATCTACGTGACGCACGACCAGGTCGAGGCCATGACGCTGGCCGACAAGATCGTGCTGCTGCGCGCCGGTGAAGACGTGCAGACCAAGGGCTCGGTCGCCCAGGTCGGCACGCCCATGGACCTCTACCACCGGCCCAACAGCCTGTTCGTGGCCGAGTTCATCGGCTCGCCCACGATGAACGTGCTGCCCGCCGTCTTCCTGGAGGCGGGCAACGGCCGCGCCCAGGTCAGCGTGGCCGGGCACCGCTTCGACGTGGCGGTGGACGCCGCCCACCTGCAGGCCGGACAGAAGGCGCACCTGGGCCTGCGGCCCGAACACATGCGCCTGGCCCCGTCGGCCGACAGCGCCAACAGCCTGGCCGCGCAGATCGCCCACATCGAAAAGCTGGGCGAGGCTTCGCTGCTGTACCTGGACCTGGGTCACGGCCTGCCCGCGGTCACGCTCAAGCTCGACGGCACCACCGCGCTGAACAAAGGCGAGAACGTGCGCCTGCAAGTGGACGCGACCGACCTGCACCTGTTCGACGCCGCCGGCGACGCGCTGCGCCGCACGGTGGTGCTGCCCGCCTGAGGGCGGCGCCGGGCAGATGCGGTACGGTTGGTGCTGGTGAATCGCCGAACAGCCCCTTTTTTCCGGAGTCGCACATGAGCATCCTCACCCAGCCCACCACCCCCTTCGCCGGCCAGCTGCCCGGCACCTCCGGCCTGCGCAAGAAGGTCGCGGTGTTCCAGCAGCCGCACTACCTGGAGAACTTCGTCCAGGCCCTGTT
>NZ_JBPCSJ010000385.1:0-6509 GCF_051007235.1 Hydrogenophaga sp.
GGCCAGGCGCGGGCGCACCACGCGCTCGTTGCCGCCGATCACCGCACTCGCGTCCTGCGGGCTGATGTTGCTGACCACCAGGAACTGGTGGGTCAGCTTGCCGGCCGCGTCCAGCAGCGGGAAGTACTTCTGGTTGGCCTTCATCGTGAGGATCAGGCACTCCTGCGGCACGTCGAGGAATTCCTTCTCGAACTGGCAGGTCAGCACGTTCGGCCGCTCGACCAGGGCGGTCACTTCGTCCAGCAGCGCGTCGTCCTCGATCGGACGGCAACCTCCGCCGACCTTCGCGGCCGCAGCGGCCAGCTGGCGCGCGATCTCGGCCTTGCGTTCGGCGAACGAGGCGATCACCGCGCCGTCCTTGGCCAGCGTGGCGGCGTAGGCGTCGGCATCGGCCAGCGGCACCGGGTCCACAGCAGCTTCAAAACGGTGCCCGTGCGTGCTGTTGCCCGCCTTCAGCCCCAGCACCTTGACCGGTACCACGTCGGCACCGTGCAGCGCCACCAGGCCGTGCGCCGGGCGCACGAAGTTCACGCTGGTCCAGCCTGGAAGCTCGCAGTCGGTTTCGAGCTGGTAGCTCATGACCTTCGGAATCGGCAGCTTGGCAATCGCCTCGTCCAGCGCCTTTTGCAGGCCAGCGGCCAGATCGACACCCGGCTGCACGCTGTCGAAGAACAGAGCTTCGGCCTTGCCGTCCATGGCGCGCTTGAGACCGGCCACGGCCGACGCATCGGCACCCAGACCGGCCAGGCGCTTGAGCAGCGCGGGCGTGGGCGCACCGCTGGCGTCCAGGCCCACGCTGACGGGCATGAGCTTTTGCGACACGGCCTTGTCGGCCGCCTTGGCGGCGACGGCGGTCACGTGCGCGGCCAGGCGGCGCGGCGAAGCGAACGGCGTCACCACCGCATCGGCCGCGGCCAGGCCCTGGGCCTTGAGTTGCTCGGCCAGCACGCCGGCAAAGGCATCACCCAGCTTCTTGAGCGCCTTGGGCGGCAGCTCTTCCACAAACAGTTCGACGAGGAGGTTCTTCGTTGTCATTCTTGTTCTCGCGGTCTCAAGCAACTTTCTTTTCGATCTGTGCCACCCACTCGCGCGGCGCCATGGGGAAGCCCAGGCGCTCGCGGCTTTCGTAGTAGCTCTGGGCGACAGCGCGCGCCAGGTTGCGGATGCGGCCGATGTAGGCGGCGCGTTCCGTCACGCTGATCGCGCCGCGTGCGTCCAGCAGGTTGAAGCTGTGAGCGCACTTGAGCACCTGCTCGTAGGCGGGCAGCGCCAGTTGCTGCTCCATCAGGTGCTTGGCCTGCTTCTCGTGCGCGGCAAAGGCGGTGAACAGGAAGTCGGCGTCGCTGTGCTCGAAGTTGTACGTGGACTGCTCCACCTCGTTCTGGTGGTAGACGTCGCCGTACTTGAGTGTGTCGGTCCACTGCAGGTTGTAGACGTTGTCCACGCCCTGCAGGTACATGGCCAGGCGCTCCAGGCCGTAGGTGATTTCGCCGGTGGCGGGTTTGCAGTCGATGCCGCCGACCTGCTGGAAGTAGGTGAACTGCGTGACTTCCTTGCCGTTGAGCCAGACCTCCCAGCCCAGGCCCCAGGCGCCGAGCGTGGGGTTCTCCCAGTCGTCTTCCACGAAGCGGATGTCGTTCTTCTTCAGGTCGAAGCCCAGCGCCTCCAGCGAGCCGAGGTACAGCTCCAGGATGTTGGCCGGCGCGGGCTTGAGCACCACCTGGTACTGGTAGTAGTGCTGCAGACGGTTGGGGTTTTCGCCGTAGCGGCCGTCCTTGGGGCGGCGGCTGGGCTGCACGTAAGCAGCCTTCCAGGGCTCGGGGCCGAGCGCGCGCAGGAAGGTGGCGGTGTGGCTGGTGCCCGCCCCCACTTCCATGTCGTAGGGCTGGAGCAGGGCACAGCCTTGCTTGTCCCAGTAGGACTGCAGGGTCAGGATGATTTGCTGGAAGGTCAACATGCGGTTGTGGCCTGCGCGGATCGCGGGCCCCGGAAAGTCTGGAGGGAGGAACACGGCCGCGGCCGAACGGCGCGCCGGGCAAAGCGTGGATTTTACGGGGCGCCCGGTCAGCCGCGGCGGCTGCGCATGGGACGCCGGCGCAGCCCCACGACCACGGCCACCACCGCCAGGCACAGCCCCCAGGCGGGCCACAGGCCCCAGCGCCCGGCCCAGCGGGCGTACGGGGTCAGGCCTTCGCGGCCATCGACTTGGGCCACCAGCCGGCCCTGGGTCAGGCGCGGCAGCTGGTGGGTGACCACGCCGCGGTGGTCGATAGCGGCCGTGGCGCCGGTGTTGGTGGCGCGCAGCATGGGGCGGCCCAGCTCCAGCGCGCGCAGACGCGAGATCTGCAAATGCTGGTCGATGGCCACGGTGTCGCCGAACCAGCCGATGTTGCTCAGGTTCACCAGGACGGTGGGCGCCTGGGCCGGGTTTCTGAACGACGCGGCCAGTTCCTCGCCGAACAGGTCTTCGTAGCAAATGTTGGCGGCCACCCGCTGGCCGGCCCAGGCCCACGGCGCCTGCACCAGTTCGCCCCGGCTGAAGTCGCCCAGCGGGATGCGCATCAGGTCGGTGAACCAGCGGAAGAACGGCGGGATGAACTCGCCAAAGGGCACCAGGTGGTGCTTGTCGTAGCGGTAGAAACCGTCGCCGGGCAGCGCTTCGGGCGCGGCGGCCAGCCGGGCCGCCGTGCGACCGGCCGTTTCGGGCGTGATGCCCCAGGCCGAGTTGGTGTAGCCCGCCTCGAAGCTGCCCAGCGGCAGTCCCAGCAAGGCCGCCACCGGGGTCGATGCGCCCGGCTGGCTGGCCAGGCGGGCCAGCAGCGGCTGCCAGAAGGCGGCACCGGCCTGCTGCGGCAGCAAAGGCACCGCCGTTTCGGGTGCCACCACCAGCTGCGGCGCATCGGCGCCGGCGGTGCTGGCGGCCTGCACCGCGGCGGCCAGCTGCTGCGGGTACCAGGCCAGCGCGGTGGCCACGCCGGTACCGGGTTCAAACTTCTGGTCTTGCGGGATGTTGCCCTGCAGCAGCCAGACGCGCAGCGGGCCGGTGGACGTGGTGCCGCGCTGTCCCAGGTCGCGCCAGGTGCCGCCCGCCAGCACGGCGAGCCAGAGCAACAAGACACACGCCACCGACGCCAACCCTGCCGCCGTGCTGGGCCACCAGCGCGCAGCCTGCAAAGCGCCCGGCGCACGGATACGCGGGAAGGCCCGCGCAGCCAGCCCATCCAGCGCCTGCGGCAGCAGCACCGCCAGGCTGTAGGCCAGCAACGCGGCCACCGCCCCCATGCCGTACACACCCACCCAGGGCGCCCAGACGGCCATCAGGTCCACCTGGGCGTACCCACCGGCGCCCCAGGGAAAGCCGGTGAACCAGCGGCCGCGCAGCAGTTCGGCCAGGGTCCAGAGCGCGGCGAACAACAGGCCCTGCTGCACCCGGGAACGCGGCGCCCACAAGGCCAGCAGGCCAGCGGCCAAGGCGTAGTACAGCGCCAGCGCGCCGGCCAGGGCGAACACCGCCAGCACCGCCAGCCACGCAGGGAGGCCGCCGTAGGTGTGCATGGACACGAACAGCCACCAGAAGGTGCCGGCCAACCAGGCGGTGGCGAACACCCAGCCCCGCCAGGCCGCCTGGCCCACCCGGTGCACATGGCGCAGCGACCAGGCCAGCAGCGCCAGCGACGCGATCTGCAACGCCCCGCTGGGCTGGCCCGCGCTCAGCCCCGGTGGCACCCAGGCCTGCAGCGGCCAGGCCAGCGACGCGGCCTGCATCCCACCGGCGAGCAGGCACAGCACGAACCACAGCAGGCCGCCGCCGCGGGCTTCGCGCCCGGGTGGCTGGCCGCTGAGGGCCGAAAAGGTGGACGGGGTGTGGAGGTTGCCGAACAGGCTGCGCATGGAGACCCGATCCGGCCGGTGGAACGCGATCAGGCGCCGGCCGGCAGCGGCTGGACCTTGAACCACTTGACCGCGCCGCCCTTGCTGTGCAGCACGACAAAGCGCAGGCTGTCCGCCTCGTGCACTTCGCCTCGCTTGGGCACGTGGCCCATGGTATGGGCGATCAGGCCCCCGATGGTCTCGAACCCGTCGTCGGCCAGCTGCAGGCCGAACTGTTCGTTGATGCGCTCGATGGCGGTGTTGCCACTGATGCGCCAGGTGCCGTCGGCCAGGGCGAAGATGTCGCCATCGTCCTCTGCCACGTCGAACTCGTCTTCGATCTCGCCGACGATTTCTTCCAGCACGTCTTCGATGGTGATGAGACCGGCCACGCGGCCGAACTCGTCGATGACGATGGCCAGGTGGTTTCGGTTGCCCCGGAACTCGCGCAGCAGGTCGTTCAGGCCCTTGCTCTCGGGCACGAAGGTGGCCGGGCGCAGCAGGGCGCGGATGTTGAGTTCGGGCGCGCGCTGGAGCTTGAGCAGGTCTTTGGCCAGCAGGATGCCGATGATGTTCTCGCGCTCGCCCTCGTAGACCGGGAAGCGCGAGTGCGCGGTGTCGATGACCTGGTGCAGCAGTTCGTCGAAGGGCGCGTGGATGTCGAGCACGTCCATGCGCGGGGCCGCCACCATCACGTCGCCGGCGGTCATGTCGGCGATGCGGATCACGCCTTCGAGCATGACCCGCGATTCGGCGTTGATGATGTCGTTGTCCTCGGCGTCGGCGAGGGTCTCGATCAGCTCGTCCTTGGAGTCCGGCCCGGGATGGATGAATTCCGCGAGCTTTTGCAGGAAACCACGTTTGTCTTCATGCCGCAGGCTGCGCTGCGGCCCCGGACTGGGGGGTTGGTCGGCCACTGGGATACAGGGAAGTTGCTAGAGCCGGCAAGGATACCCCAAGGCCTTGACAGCACGAAGCCGCTGCGCGGAACACCGGCTGCCCACACGACGGCCTCTCTCCCTTCAAGGATGCGGTGGAACCGGCTCTGCCGGGCCACTTGCATCGCCCCTGGGGGGTGACGCCGCAGGCGGCGCGGGGGGCTCATTTCATCTTGTCGCGGGATTCGCGCACGCCCTGGCGGATTTCCTGCAGCAGGGCCAGCGCGTCCCAGAAGTGCTTGGCCTGGGCTTTGAGCTGGTAGTTGGTGATGGCCAGCTGCTCGTTGATCAGCTCGGTCACACGCGAGTCGAAATCGGCCGGGGGCAGGCGCAGGTGGGCTTCGCTCTCGGAGCCGTCGCGCTCGATCACCGCGCCGGCCTTGCGTGCGATCCGGAGCATGGCGGTGTTTTCGGACAGGGCGTGGATGAAGAGCTGGCTCACCCCCTCGTTGCGCGCGTGCATGACGGCGCGCTCGAACAGGCGGCTGCCGTAGCCACGGCCGCGAGCCTTGCGCGAGACCGAGACGCCGAACTCGGCACAGCTGTGGCATTGCGGGTCGACCGCAAACGCCAGGTGCGCCATGGCGATGAGTTCTAGCTTGCGGTTGAAGATGCCGAACAGCTCGTCGCGCTGGAAGTTCAGACCGTCGACGTAGCGGCCAATCTGCTCGTCGTTGGCCGAGTAGCCGAACCGAAGGTAGCGGTCGTGCGGGTCCAGCGCCAACAGGTGGGCGCGCACGCGTTCCAGGTGCGCCGGCCCGATGGAGCGGATCGGCACCACCGGTCCGCCGGCCCGGGCGTCGCTGCGCACCGGCTCGGGCGGCGACGCAGGTGTGTCGTGGGCAAGGGGGGCGTTGAGCGGGACCATGGCGGCAAATATAAGGGTTTACCCCATATCGACAAGCGACCCGCCGCTCTAAAGCCCGTCAAAACCGACAGATGGGTGACTTATTGATCGATTGGCTCCAGGCAGCTGCTGCATTGCAGCAAAAAAGTGAGCCAATGCTCACACCGGCAGGGCCGTCGTGCTTTTGACGCGGTCCATGACGAAGCTGGTCTTGCAGTCCTGCACGCTGGGGTGTTTGAGCAGGGTGTCCATCATGAAACGCGAGTAGGCTGCCATGTCGGCCACCACCAGGCGCAGCTGAAAGTCCATCTCGCCGGTCAGCGCAGCGCACTCCACCACCTCGGGCCAGTTCAGCACGCTGGCACGGAACTCGTCCATCGGGTTGCGCTTGGCCGCGCCACTGTGTTTTTCCAGCCGCACGTTCACATAGGCCGTCAGCCCCAGGCCCACGGCCTCGGGTTGGACCAGGGCCACGTAGCGGTGGATCACGCCGCTGTCTTCCAGCCGTTTGACGCGGCGCAGCACCGCGCTGGGCGAGAGGCCGACGGCGTCGGCGATCTGGTCGTAGGTGGCGCGGCCGTCGGCCTGAAGGCTGCGCAGGATGTGGCGATCGAGCTTGTCCAGTGCTTGCATTCGCCGCATTTTGCAGGATTCATGCGTTTTGTACGAACGGCACGCCCACAAACGCAGCATTCATGACACCCTGCGCTCCTACAGTGGCGCTTTCCCCCGAACACACAGCAACCATCTTGATGAACCCGTTACTGAACCGCAGTGAAGTCGTTGCGCCAAGGCGACCTGGAGCGGGCGATGGCGTTGAGGATGACCAGCAGCTTGTGCATGCAGGCCACCAG
>NZ_JBPCSJ010000386.1:0-19636 GCF_051007235.1 Hydrogenophaga sp.
AGGGTCGTCACCCGACCTGACCGCGCGCCTGCTGGCCGAACCGCTGTCGCAGGCGCTGGGCCAGCCGGTGATCGTGGAGAACAAGGCCGGTGCCGGCGGCAACATCGGTGCCGACGCGGTGGCCCGCGCGACCGACGACCACACGATCGGTCTGATGATCAACGGCAACCTGACCATCGCCAAGATCCTCAACCCAGCCACCACCTACGACCCGCTCAAGGACCTGCAGCCGGTGTCGCTGATCGCGGTATCACCGCTGGTGCTCGCGGTGCCGGCCAGCACGGTGGTCAGCGGCAAGGCCTTCTTCGACGAGGCGAAAGCGCAGGGCGACAAGCTCAACTACGGCACCCCCGGCGTGGGCACGGTGGCGCATCTGGGCATGGAGCTGCTCAAGGCCAGGGCCGGCATCGCGCCGGTGCACGTGCCCTACCCGGGCAACCCGCAGGTCATCACCGGTCTGATCGGCGGCCAGGTGCAGATGGCGCTGCTGCCGCCAGGGCTTGCCCAGGCGCAGGTCAAGGGTGGCAAGCTCAAGGCGATCGGCGTCACGTCGGCCGGCCGCAGCAGCGTGGCCCCCGAGGTGCCCAGCCTGGCCGAAGCCGGCGTGCAGGGCCTGCAGCTGGAGATCTGGAACGCGGTGGCCGCGCCGGTGGGACTGCCCAAGGCCCACGTTCAAAAGCTGGCCACGCTGTTGGCCGAGATCGTGCGCCGTCCCGACATCCGCCAGAAAATCCTGAATCAGGGCTGGCAGGTGGCGGGCACCTCGCCCGAGGGGCTGGCCAAGCGCATCGCGGTGGACACTGCGGCGATGGCAGATGTGATTCAGAAGAACAACATTCGACCCTGACCACCCCTGCCGCGCTGCGCGAGACCCCCTCAAGGGGGCGATGAGTGCGGCCCGGCAGAGCCGGTTCCACCGCATCCTGGAAGCAGGCACGCCACGCCGGAGGGGGAGCTGGTTCCAGGGCACCGCGGAACCGGCTTTGCCGGGCCGCCAGTGCCGCCCCCTGGGGGGTGACGCCGCAGGCGGCGCGGGGGGAGCGTCAAACGCTCATATTCATGATGTCGGTGTAAGCCGACACCATGCGGTTGCGCACATGCATGGTGGCCTGGAAGCCGATCTGTGCCTTCTGCATGGCCAGCATGGTTTCTTCCAGGCTGACCTTGGGGTTGCCCAGCTGCACCTCGGTCTGCAGGCGTGAGGCCTCCTGCTGGGCGGCGCTCACGCTCTTGAGGGCGCTCTTGAAGTTGTCGGCGAAGCCGGCACCGGCCACCGCACCGCCCGCAGCGGGGCGCTTGGTCTGGGCGATCGAACCCAGACCCTGGCTGGTCATAGGGGAAATTCGCAGGTCCATGGCGGTGTCCTTCCACATCAAAAGTGCAGGACCTGATGCTAGGGAACACCTGGCCGCCACACGCCGGGAATAAGGGCACAAAGCGGTGCCTTTTCATGCTTATGCCGGGGGCAGCGGAACCGAATAATCGTTCGCAACAGGGGCCTTTCCCCTGCCTGTGACCGAACCTCCCTCCCCTGACATGAAACAGCCCCCACGCTCACGTCGCTCGCTGCCCCTCCAGGGGGAGCGTCAGCGGCTTCGGGCGGCCGGACGCCACTGACATGAGCACCACCGTCGCCGACGTCGATTTCCAGCCGGTCCACCGCAACGCGTTCAGCGCCGGTCTGGCGCGGCTGGACAACGCCCAGAAGGTCAAGCTGGGTCTGGGCGCACTGGCCCTGCTGGCGATCGCCCTGGCCCTGTTTTTCATGGGCCGCCAGCCCGAGATGCGGGTGCTCTACGCCAACCTCAACGACAAAGACGGCGGCGCCATCGTTGCCCAGCTCTCGCAGATGCAGGTGCCCTACCAGTACACCGAGGGCGGCAGCGCCATCATGGTGCCGGCCGACAAGGTGCACGACGTGCGCCTGCGCCTGGCCTCGCAGGGCCTGCCCAAGGGTTCGGTCAGCGGCTTCGAGCTGATGGAGGCCAACCGCTTCGGCATGACCCAGTTCCAGGAGCGCCTGACCTTCCAGCGCGGTCTGGAAGGTGAACTCACCCGTTCCATACAGTCGCTGTCGTCGGTGCAGGCCGCGCGCGTGCACCTGGCCCTGCCCAACCAGAACGGGTTCTTTCGCGAACAGCAGAAGCCCAGCGCCTCGGTGCTGCTGACGCTGCACCCGGGCCGCACGCTGGACAAGGCCCAGGTCGCAGGCATCGTGCACCTGGTCGCCTCCAGCGTGCCCGAGATGAACCCCAAGGCCGTGAGCGTGGTGGACGACGCCGGCTCGCTGCTCTCGGCCGCGCCCGAAGCCCAGGGTGTGGACCTGCAGCGCCTGCAGTACACGCAGCAGATCGAGCAGCTCTACACCCGCCGCATCCTGGACATGATCGAGCCCCTGGTCGGCGTGGGCAACGTCAAGGCCCAGGTCAGCGCCGAGATGGACTTCTCCGAAGTCGAATCCACCAGCGAACAGCACCGCCCCAACCAGGGCGGCGAGCCTGGCGCGGTGCGCAGCCAGCAGATCGTCGAGGACGGCACCCCGCCGCAGGCCCTGCCCGCCGGCGTGCCTGGCGCCACCAGCAACCAGCCACCGGCCACCGGCACCGCGCCCATCAACGGCGCCGCCGCCCCGCTGGGGGTGGCCAGCAACGCCGACAAGGCCGGCAACCAGCGCCGCGAATCGGTCATCAACTACGAAGTGGACAAGACCGTGAAGGTGGTGCGCGAAGCCACCGGCACCGTCAAGCGCCTGACCGCGGCCGTGGTGGTCAACCACCGCGGTGGCACCGACCCCAAGAGCGGCAAGCCCACCAGCACCGCCATCCCGCCCGAGCAGCTCGAACAGATGACCGCCCTGGTGCGCGAGACCATCGGCTTCAGCAAGGACCGTGGCGACTCGGTCAACCTGGTCAACGCCCCGTTCAGCGACAACAAGGCCGCAGAAGAAGCCCCGCCGGCCTGGTGGATGCTGCCCGACAACCAGGACCTGCTGCGCGAAATGGCTTTCCCGGCCGGCATGGTGCTGCTCGGCCTGGTGATCCTGATGGGCATGGTGCGCCCCGGCCTGAAGCTGATGAAGACGCCCGCCACCCCGCCCAAGCCCGAACCGGTGGTGCCGCAACTCAGCGCCGTGCTCAACGAAGAACCCGAGCGCCCCGCCCTGCCCGAACCCACCCCCGAACCCGAGCCGGTGGTCACCCCCGACAAACGCCTGGCCGATGCCAAGCGCCTGGCACTGGAGAACCCGGTGGCCGTGGCCAACATCGTCAAGGGCTGGGTCAACGGCGATGGATCATGAAACACCCCCGCCTCGCTTTGCTCGACCCCCTCAAGGGGGCGGCACCAGCGGCCCGGCGAAGCCGGTTCCACGGTGCCTCTGGACGGAATCTCGGCACGCGGGCCGGTGCTCTGAACCGCAAAGATTGAAGGACTGACCAACATGGAAGACCAGGGCACCCACGACGCCGCCATTTTTCTGATGTCGCTGGGCGAAGAAGAGGCGGCCGAGGTGTTCAAGCACCTCACGCCCAAGGAAGTGCAGAAGCTGGGCGAGACCATCGCCCGCATGCGCGCCGTCTCGCACGAGAAGGTGGACGAGGTCATGTCCCGTTTCACCGAAGAGGCCGCCTCGCAGAAGCTGCTGGTCTCGGACACGAACGACTACGTCAAGGCGGTGCTGCGCCGTGCGCTGGGTGACGACAAGGCCTCGCTGCTGATCGACCGCATCATGCAGGGCAGCGATGTGTCGGGCATCGAGGGCCTCAAGTGGATGGACCCGCAGTCCATCGCCGAGCTGCTGCGCAACGAGCACCCGCAGATCATGGCCGCCATCCTGGTGCACCTGGACAGCGACCTCATCGCCGGCGTGCTCAAGCACCTGACCGAACGCTCGCGCAACGAGGTGATGCTGCGCATCGCCACGCTCGAAGGCATCCAGCCGACCGCGCTCAAGGACCTCAACGAGGTGCTCTACAAGGTGCTGGCCGGTGGCGACAAGGTGCGCAAGACTTCGCTGGGCGGCATCCAGACCGCGGCGGACATCATCAACATGATGGGCACCGCCATCGAAACCTCGGTGGTCGAGTCGATCCGCCTGCTCGATGGCGACCTGGCCCAGAAGATCATGGACAAGATGTTCACTTTCGAGGACCTGCTCAAGCTGGACAACAAGTCGATCCAGATGGTGCTCAAGGAAGTCTCCAGCGACACCCTGGTCATCGCGCTCAAGGGCGCGAGCGCCGAGCTCAAGGAACTCATCCTGGGCAACATGTCCAGCCGCGCGGCCGAAGGCCTGCGCGAAGACCTCGAATCGCGCGGCCCGGTGCGGCTGTCCGAGGTCGAAGGCCAGCAAAAAGAAATCCTCAAGATCGTGCGCCGTCTGTCCGACGAAGGCTCGATCGTGATGGGCGGAGGCGGTGATGACGGCTTCGTCTAAGCAACCACCCAAGACCAGTCCGCACTCGCGCTTCATCCCGCGCGAGGAGATCGCGGCGGTCGCGGCCTGGAGCTTTTCGTCCATGGACGTGGGGCAGACCGCGCCGGTGCCCGCGGCCCCACCGGTGGAGGCCGAACCCGCCCCCGCCGCGCCCGCGATCGACCTGGACGCACTGCTGCGCGAAGCCCGCCAGCAGGCCTACGCCGAAGGCTTCCAGCACGGGCACGACGCCGGCAGCCAGGAAACCCGCGACGCGCTGGAAGCGCCCGTGCGCCGCAGCGCCGAAGAAACCGCCGTGCGCATGGGCCAGCTGCTGCACAGCATGGGCGACCAGCTGATCGCCAGCGAGCAGCGCATCGCGCGCCAGATCCTCGAACTCTCGTGCGACATCGCCCGCCAGGTGGTGCGCCAGGAGCTCAAGGTCAACACCCGCCACCTGCGCGCCGTCATCGGCGAAGCGCTGGAGCAGATGGTCGAAGACGGCCTGCCCGCCACCGTGCGCATGCACCCGCAGGACCTCGCGCTCATGAAGGGCGCGCTGATCGAGACCCTGGGCGAGTCCGCCCCCGAACTGGTGTCCGATCCCGATATTTCCCCTGGCGGCTGCCTGGTGCAGTCGCCCAGCTCGGCGGTGGACGCCACCATCGAGAAGCGCTGGGCGCGCGCCATCGGCAACCTGGGCCTGAGCCTGGAATGGAACCCCGAGGAGGCGCGCGATGAGTGAGCCTGTCAGCCGCTGGGGCCATTTCATGGACGACGTGCGCACCAGCGCCAACGCCCCGACACCGCTGGAAGTCAGCGGCACTCTCACCCGCCTGGCCGGCCTGGTGCTCGAAGCCGTGGGCCTGCGCGTGCCCGTGGGCTCGCAGTGCCTGATCGGCAACGGCGCCAAGGACCCTGTGCTGGCCGAGGTGGTGGGCTTCGCCGGCGACCGCGCCTACCTCATGCCCGCCGGTGACACGCACGGCCTGTCCAGCGGCGCCACCGTCACGCCGCTGGCGCCCTTTCGCACCGTGCCGCAGGTCGGCCAGGTCAACCCGCCGCCCTCGCCGGCCGACCGCGGACTGCTGCGCCTGCCGCTGGGCCGCGGCCTGCTGGGCCGCGTGGTCGATGCGCACGGCCACCCGCTGGACCACAAAGGCCCCATCACGCAGGTGGACGTGGCGCCCATGGAACGCGCGCCGCTGAACGCCATGGACCGCGACCCGGTGCGCGAGCCGCTGGACACCGGGGTGCGCGCCATCAACGCCCTGCTCACCGTCGGCCGCGGCCAGCGCATCGGCCTGTTCGCCGGCTCCGGCGTGGGCAAATCGGTGCTGCTGGGCATGATGGCCCGCTACACCAAGGCCGACGTGATCGTGGTCGGCCTGATCGGCGAACGTGGCCGCGAAGTCAAGGAATTCATCGAAGACATCCTGGGCGAAGACGGCCGCGAGCGCGCGGTCGTGGTCGCCGCGCCGGCCGACGCGCCGCCACTGGTGCGCATGCAGGGCGCGGCCTACGCCACCGCCATCGCCGAGCGCTTCCGCGACGACGGCCTGCACGTGCTGCTGCTGATGGATTCGCTCACCCGGTACGCCATGGCGCAGCGCGAAATCGCCCTGGCCATCGGCGAGCCACCGGCCACCAAGGGCTACCCGCCGTCGTGCTTTGCCAAGCTGCCACAGCTGGTGGAGCGCAGTGGCAACGGCCTCAACGGCGTGGGCTCGATCACCGCTTTCTACACCGTGCTCAGCGAGGGCGACGACCAGCAGGATCCGATCGCCGACGCCGCGCGCGCCATCCTGGATGGGCACATCGTGCTCTCGCGCGCGCTGGCCGAGTCGGGCCACTACCCGGCCATCGATGTCGAAGCCTCGGCCTCGCGCGTGATGCACAACGTGGCCAGCCCGCAGCACCTGGAGCTGGCGCGCAAGTTCCGCAATTACTACTCGCGCTTCATGAAGAGCCGCGACCTGATCCAGCTCGGCGCCTACGTCGCCGGCAGCGATCCGGAAACCGACCGCGCCATCGTGCTCTACCCCGCGCTGCAGCGCTTCCTGATGCAGGACATGCGCGACGCCGCCACGCTGCCCGCCAGCCTGCAACAGCTGGGCGCAGCGCTGCAGGACGAGCCGCGCCAGGCCCACGCGCAGCGCAACGCGCGCCCCCAACACAACCCCTATGAAGGACAGGCATGACCGCGATCCAGACGCTCAACAAAGTGGTGGACATCGCCGAGAAGCGCCGCGATGAGGCCCGCGCGGCCCTGGCGCAACAGCAGCGCGAACTGCAGATCGCCAACGACCAGTTGCAGCAACTGCAGACCTACGCCACCGAGGCCCAGCAGCGCTGGATGGCCCGCAGCAGCGGCGCCGGCGTGGACGCGCAGCAGCTGTTCCACCAGCGCCAGTTCATGCACAAGATCGACCACGCGCTGGAGTTCCAGCGCGGCGTGATTGCCAACCGCGAGGCGCTGATCGAACGCAGCCAGGGCCAGCTGATGGCGGCCGAACGCGACGTGGCCGGCCTGCGCAAATACACCGAACGCAAGCTGCAGGCCGCGCAGCAGATCGCCCAGCGGCAAGAACAGAAAGCCACCGACGAGATGGCCCTGTCCATCCACCTGCGCCAGAGCCTGGCGCTGGCCCAGGCACAAGGAATGCGCTCATGAACACCACCACCCCCTCCGGCGCCTCCAGCCCCTCCAGCCACGGCACCGCCGCGGCTGGCCACGCACACGGCGGCCACGCCAGCGCGCGCGGTACCGGCAAACCGGGCCATGGCACGGCCGGTCCGGCCGACCCGTTCGCCAGCCTGCTGTTGCTGCTCAACGCCGGCAACGAGCTGGCCACCGATGCAACGGTGCCGGCGCTGGACGCCAGCGCGGAGAAGCCCACCGACGACCCCTCCGCCCTGGCCCAGGACAGCGCACAGAACCCGCTGGCCGGCCTGCTCGGCTGGCCGGGCGCGCCCCTGCCCGTGCTGCCGTCCACCCAGGGCGCAGCCACAGAACCGGCCAGCGCCCGCCGCCTGTCGCTGCTGGCCGACGCCGCGGCGGACAGCCTCAAGGGTCGCAATGGCACGGGCCAGACCGTGGACGGCCTGAGCGCATCACCGGCCACCACCGCAGCGCTTGCCACCGGCCAGCGCACCGATGGCCTGACGCCCACCACCGCCCCCGAAACGCTGGACGCCGACACCCTGGCCGCCCTGGCCCGCGCCAACGCAACAGGCGATCCCGGCACCGCCGCCGACGCCGCCCGCGCTGCGGCGCCGATGCGCATCACCGCCTGGCGCAGCACGGCCGGCCTGGCACCGCAAGCCGCAGGCCTGGCGGCAGCGCAGGCCCTGGCCCACGGCGCCCCCGCCCACGCCTCGGTGTCGCAGGCCACCTTCGCACAGGACAGCCTGGCCCGCCCCAATGGGGCCGACGCGGCCGCGCTGGGCGCCCAGGTGCGCAGCACGGTGCAGCTCGACGAGCGCTTTGCGCCGACCGGCAGCGACAACGGGTCGAGCAGTTCCACCCCCATCGGCAGCGCCAGCGGCACCGCGGGTGCACGCCACGAAGCACTGCCCGGTGATGCGGGCGCGGGTGCGGGCGGCACCGGTAACGGCGCCGGACAGGAGGCAGGGCCCGACCTGTCGCAAGGCTTCAGCGCCCCGGGGGACGACCGCAACGCCAGCGACGCCGCGGCCTGGGCCACCGCCGAGGCCGACGACAGCGCCAGCGCCGGCTGGGGCGCCCAGCACCTGCGGCACGCCAGCGTGCGCGTGGGCGAGCCGGGCGAACAGGCGATCGACATCCAGCTCTCCATGGCCGGTCAGGAGGTGCGGGTGGAGTTCCGCACCGACGACGCCCAGACCCGCGCCAGCCTGGCGCAGGATGGCGGCGCCTCGCTGGGCGAACTGCTGCAGCGCAGCGGCATCGACCTGGGTGGCGTGTCGGTGGGCGCCCAGGGCCAGCAGGCCGGGCAAGACCCATCGACCCGAACCCCGCAGGGCCAGACCGCCCCGGTCGCGCACCGCGGCCGCGAGGCCGATGCGCCCGCCGCCAGCACCGCCCAGCCGCCGCGCCCGCGCGCCGACGGCAGCCGCCCGCTCGACCTGTTCGTCTGACCGTGCCCTGGCCGCGCGGTGCGGGCCCCCAGGGGTGAACACCGGCCGTGCGGCACAGAAGGCCCGGCGCCGTCCAGGGCACGGCCTTGTCCCGTTTGGCCAGTGGTGAGTCCGTGCCAGTACCGCACACCGCTCGGTCTGGCCCATGGCGTGCGCACCGGCCACGCGCCCGCGCTGCAGCGCCAGAGTCCGCCGAATAAGCGGCTTTTCCCGCTCTTTTCCGGTGACCGCGCCGGGGGTGTGAATCCAATAATTCCCTCAAGCCCCCGCCCGCGGGGACGACCCCCGCCCCGTCTGTGGGGCCGGTCTGAATTTCTGGAGTCCCACCATGTCCGCTGCAGCCGCCACCGCCGACGCCTCGGCCGATGCCAAACCCAAGAAGAGCAAGAAACTGCTCTTCATCATCATCGGCGTGGTGGTGCTCGCCCTGGTGGGCGGCGGGGCGGCGTTCTTCCTGCTCAAGAAGAACCACAGCGAAGACGGTGGCGAAGACGGTGCGCCCGCGGCCGAAGCGGCCCACGAGCCGCCACCGCCCCCCAAGCACGACCCCAAGGCGCCCCCGACCTTCCTGCCGCTGGACGCCATGGTGGTGAACCTGGCCGACGAAGGCGGCAACCGTTTCGTGCAGCTGGCCATCACGCTGCAGCTGGACGACCCCAAGGTCGCCGAGGACATGAAGGTCTACATGCCGGCCATCCGCAACGGCATCCTGCTGCTGATCTCGCAGCGCACGGCCGAGCAGATGCTGGTCGTCCAGGGCAAGGAAGACCTGACGCAGGACATCATCGGCGAGATCTCGGCCGTGATGGGCTACGACTACGAAGACCCGCGCGCAGACGAGGCTGCGGCCGACGCCGAAACGCCGGCCAAGGGCAAGAAGCCCAAGCGCAAGCGCGCGGTCTACAACCCCATCCGGGGCGTGCTCTTCTCCAGCTTCATCGTCCAGTAAGCAACCGGGTCCCGCACCATGTCCGAGGCATTTCTCTCCCAGGCCGAGGTCGACGCCCTGCTCGAAGGCGTCACCGGTGAAAGCCAGCAGGTCGAGAAAGAAGCCCCCGCCAAAGAAGGCGTGCGGGGCTACGACATCTCGAACCAGGAACGCATCGTGCGTGGGCGCATGCCCACCATGGAGATCGTCAACGAACGCTTCTCGCGCAACCTGCGCATGGGCCTGTTCAACTTCATCCGCAAGAGCCCGGAAATCACCGTCGGCGCCGTGAAGGCGCAGAAGTACAGCGCCTTCCTGCGCGAGCTGGTGGTGCCCACCAACTTCAACATCATGGCCGTGCGCCCGCTGCGCGGCAACGGCCTGGTGGTGTGCGAGCCGACCCTGCTGTTCGGTGTGATCGACAGCCTCTTCGGCGGCAGCGGCAAGTTCAAGACCCGCATCGAGGGGCGCGACTTTTCACCCACCGAGCAGCGCGTGATCGCGCGCCTGGTGGAGGTGATCGCCGAGGAATACAAGAAAGCCTGGTCCAGCGTCTACCCGCTGGAGCTGGTCTACCAGCGCTCGGAAATGCAGCCCCAGTTCGCCACCGTGGCCACGCCCGGCGAGATCGTGGTCTGCACCAGCTTCTCGCTGGAGATCGGAGACCTCACCGGCTCCATGCACATCTGCATCCCCTATTCCACGCTCGAACCGATCCGCGACGTCCTGTACTCCACCGTGCAGGGCGACGCCATGGAAATGGACCGCCGCTGGGTGCGGCTGCTGAGCCACGAAATCCAGGCCGCCGAGCTGACGCTGGTGGCCGAACTCGCCAAGACCGACGCCACCATCGAACAGCTGCTGGCCATGCAGGTGGGCGACTTCCTCGAACTCGAACGCGCGCCGAACATCCAGGCCAAGGTCGAGGGCGTTCCCCTGTTCGAGTGCCAGTACGGCACGCACAAAGGCAAGTACGCGCTGCGGATCGACCGCAAGCTGCGTGGCGCCGAAATGACCTGGCTGGGAGATTCCTATGTCAACTGATACCACCGACACCATGAACCAGGACAGCATCGCCGACGACTGGGCGCAAGCCCTTGAAGAGCAGGCCGCCAGCGAGGCCGGCCAGGCCGACAGCGCCCCCGCGTTCGACAGCGACACGCCCCACCCGCCCGCCGCGTCCAGCGGCCTGGGCGGCTCGGGTGGCGGTGGCGGCGGAGGAGGTACCGGTGCTGCCGCCGGCGCCAACGGCGGCATCCCCGACATCCAGATGGTGCTGGACATCCCGGTCACCCTGTCGGTGGAACTGGGCCGCGTGAAGGTGCCCATCAAGTACATCCTGCAGCTGGCGCAGGGCTCGGTGGTCGAACTCGACGCCCTGGCCGGCGAACCCATGGACGTGCTGGTCAACGGCTACCTGATCGCCCAGGGCGAGGTGGTGGTGGTCAACGACAAGTTCGGCATCCGCCTGACCGATATCGTCACGCCGTCCGAGCGCATGCGTAGGGTTTCCAGGAGCTGATTCGGAGCACCCCCCGCGTCGCCTTCGGCGCCTCCCCCCTTGAGAAGGGGGGCGACACCAGAGGCCCGGCAGAGCCGGTTCCTCGGTGTCCCTGGTCAGAAGGCACTCCGCACCGCATTCGTTTGTTCTATCGGTTGTCTTTACTTTTTCTTGATCCATGCTGCAAAACGCGCTCCCCGCTGCGGGCCTGCTGGTCCTGATGGTGCTGCTGGCCTGGGCGCTGCAGCACTGGAAACGGCACCTGCCCGGCGTCGCCGCCCCGGCGGGGCCCACGCTGAAGGTGCTCAACACCGTCGCGATCGGTCCGCAGCAGCGCCTGCTGTCGGTGCAGGTCGGTGAAGGCCCTTACGCCCAGTGCCTGGTGCTGGGCGTCACGCCCGGCAGCATCCAGGCGCTGCACCGCATGCCCCTGCCCACCGAGGTCGACACCGGTACGCCCAGCCCCATGCCCACGGCCAACGGCTTCGGCGCCCGGCTGGCGCAGCAACTCCATGCACTCAAAAAGCCTGCCCAGGCACAAGGCCCCCATGCGCCGCTCTGATGCGTTCGCGCCCCGGGCCCTGCGCATCGCCCTGTTCGCCGGCCTGGCCCTGCTGGCCGGCACCGCCCTGGCACAGGTGGCCACCCCTGCCGTGCCCGCCGCCATCACGCCCACCGCCGTGACGCCGCCGCCCGGTGCCTTGCCCCTGGTCATTGGCCAGGGGGCGGGTGGCAACAGCTACTCGGTGCCGATCCAGACCCTGCTGTTCTTCACCGCGCTGAGCTTCCTGCCCGCGGTGCTGCTGCTCATGACGGGTTTCACCCGCATCGTCATCGTGCTGTCGCTGCTGCGCCAGGCCCTGGGCACGCAGTCCGCACCGCCCAACCAGGTGGTGGTTGGCCTCTCGCTGTTCCTCACCCTGTTCGTCATGGGCCCGACGCTGGACAAGGTCTACAACGACGCCTACGCCCCTTACACCGCCAACCAGATCAGCTTCGAGCAGGCGCTGGACAAAGGGCAGCTGCCCATGCGCGAGTTCATGCTCAAGCAGACCCGCCAGAGCGACTTCGAACTGTTCGCCAAGCTGGCCAAGCTGCCGGCCGAGGTGAAGGCCCAGGACGCTCCGTTCCGCGTCATCGTGCCGGCCTTCGTCACCAGCGAACTCAAGACCGCGTTCCAGATCGGTTTCATGATCTTCATCCCCTTCCTGGTGATCGACATGGTCGTGGCCAGCGTGCTGATGTCGCTGGGCATGATGATGCTGTCCCCCGTGCTGGTGGCCCTGCCCTTCAAGCTCATGCTGTTCGTGCTGGCCGATGGCTGGAACCTGTTGCTGGGTTCTTTGGCCGCCTCGTTCGCCACATGAACATGACCCCTACGCTCCACCGCTGCGCGGGCCGCTGCCCCCCGAGGGGGCTGGGCCGCCTTGGGAGCGGCCCAGCGGCGGCCCGTCTGAAATGACAACCCCCACGCTCCGCCGCTGCGCGGGTCGCTGCCCCCCGAAGGGGCTGGGCCGCCTTGGGAGCCGCCCGGCGGCGGCCCGTTTTTTTTCCGACAAGGACCTCTGACACATGGACCCGCAAGCCGCCCTCACCATGGGGCAAAACGCCCTTTACATGCTGCTCATGATCTCGGCGCCGGTGCTCATCGCCGTGCTGGTGGTCGGCCTGGTGGTCAGCGTGTTCCAGGCCATCACGCAGATCCACGAAGCCACTCTGTCCTTCGTGCCCAAGCTGGTCGCGGCCATCGCGGTGTTCGCCATCGCCGGGCCGTGGATGCTGACCACCCTGGTGGAGTTCATCCGCAGCACGTTGCTGGCGATCCCGAACCAGGCGATCTGAATGCACCCCCTGCGCCGCTTCGCGTCTTCCCCCTCTCTCGCCTGCGGCGGGAGGGGGACGGCACCTGCGGCCTGGCAGAGCCAGTTCCGCGGTGCCCCTGGCACAAGTCAAGTCTGTTGCGCCGAACATGATCACCTTCAGTGAAGCGCAGCTCATGGCCTGGGTGTCGCCGGTGTTCTGGCCGTTCCTGCGCATCCTGGCGGTGTTCGGCAGTGCACCGATCTTTTCGGCGCGCTCGGTCCCGGTGCGCAGCAAGGTGGGGCTGGCCTTTCTCATCGCGGTCTGCGCCCAGGCCGGTCTGCCCGAACAGGAGGTCATCGCCCTCACCGACCCCCGCGCTTTCGGCGTGGTGCTGCAGCAGGTGGTGGTGGGTGTGGCCATCGGCCTGGCGGTGCGCATCGTCTTCGCGTCGGTCGAACTGGCGGGTGAAGTCATCGGCCTGCAAATGGGCCTGAACTTCGCCGGCTTCTTCGACCCCAGCACCAACACCCAGACCAGCGCGGTCGGCCGTTTCTTCGGCAACACCACCATGCTGCTGTTCGTGGTCATCAACGGCCACCTCATGCTGCTGCAGGCGGTCATCGCCAGCTTCGAGACCTTCCCGGTCGGCGGCGGCGCATTCGACGCCATCGCCCACATGCGCATCCACGAACTGGGCGCCGTGGTGTTCCGCTACGGCCTGTGGATCGCCCTGCCCATGATCGGCATGCTGCTGTTCATCAACATCGTGCTGGGGTTTGTCTCGCGCATCGCGCCGCAGATGAACGCCTTCGCCATCGGTTTCCCGCTCACCCTTTCGGCCGGCCTGGTCGGCATCGCCGCCACCCTGCCCATGCTGGAAACGCCGGTGGTCGCGCTGCTGAAGATCGCCACCGACATCTTCACCGGTGGCTGAGCCACGCACTGCGCGGCGTCATTGCCAGCGCAGGTCACGCAGCTTCCAGTCGCCGCCCTCGCGCCACCATTCCAGCTGCACCGCGTACGGCGAGGCGCGCTCGGGTATCAGCCCCTGCGCGCCGGTCACCAGCACCTGCGCTTCGGTGCGGCCGGTCTGGCCGCCCGCCGCGTCCACCCGGCTGCTGCGCGTCACGGCGATCACCTTCACCTGCTGGTAGCGCAGGAACATCAGCGCCATGGTCTTGCGTGCCCATTCACGGTCCAGTCCGTCGCTCTCGCCACTCTGGGCGCGGAACTTCGCATCCAGCAGGTCCATCACCGCGTCGGCGTCCTTGGCCTCCAGCGCGTCCTGCAGGCGCTGCACCGTGGCGTCGAGTGCGGCCTGTGGGTCGTCGGGCTGGCTGCAGCCCAGCAGCGCCAGTGCGCCCGCCACCAGCCAGCCGCGCCGGTGCATCCGCACACCAGGCTCAGCGCGCATCGGTCACCGCCACCGCGTTCAGCGTCAGCAAGGCGCCCGGCTTGGGCAGGGCCGCAATGCCGATCACCGTGCGCGCCGGGTAGGGCTGGGTGAAGTGTTCGGAGTAGGCCCGGTTCATCTCGGCAAAGTCCGCCACGTTCACCAGGTTCACCTGCACATGCGCAATGTCACGCTCGGTGCCGCCCGCGGCCTGGACCAATGCCAGCACATTGCGGATGGCCTGCACCGTCTGCTCGTACGCGCCCGGCCCGGCCAGCTGCCCGGTGGCCGCATCCACACCCGGCGTGCCGGAGACAAAGACCTGGCCGCCGGCGCGCACCGCGTGGCTGTACGGGCCGATGGGGTCGAACAGGGGCGTTTCCACCCGGGTGCGGGGCATCAGGTCACACCAGGCTGTTCCGGATCGCGTACACCGTCAGCTCAGCGTTGTTCGCCAGGTGCAGCTTTTCCAGCACACGCGCGCGGTAGACGCTCACGGTCTTGGGGCTGAGCATGAGCTCTTCGGCGATGTCCGAGAGCTTCTTGCCCGAGGCGATCAGCGTCAGGGTCTGCAACTCGCGTTCGGACAGGCTGGCGTGCAACTCTTCGCTTTCGGGGGCGGACAGGTTGTCCACCAGCATCTGCGCCACCTCGGGCGTGACGTACTTGCGGCCCTGGTGCACGGTGCGCACGGCAGCGATCATTTCGGCCGGCTCGCCGGCCTTGTTGAGGTAGCCGCGCGCGCCGGCGCGCAGGCAGCGAATGGCGTACTGGTCTTCCGGGTACATGGAAACCACCAGCGTCTTGACCGGCGATCCCTCTTCGCGCAGCGCGGCCAGCACCTCCAGGCCGCCACGGCCGGGCATGTTCAGGTCGAGCACCAGCACATCGCACGGGGTCTTGCGCAGCTGCTCGCGCAGCTCGGGATAGCTGCCGGCTTCGCCCACCACCTGGATGTCCACCGCCTCGGCGATGGTGTCGCGGATGCCGCGGCGCACCACCGCGTGGTCGTCACACAAAATCACTTTGATCATGGTTGTTTCCTTCCCTGTTGTCGTCGGCCAGGCCCTGGCCGGCAGCGGTGTCCAGCGGCACCGACAGGATCACCGAGGTGCCTCGGTGCGATGAGCTCACATCCATCCAGCCCCCGACCTTGGCCGCGCGTTCCTTGAGGCCCAGCAGCCCGAACGATTTGGCCTTGCGCAGCGCCTCGGGCCCCATGCCGCGGCCGTTGTCGCTCACTTCCAGCGTGAGCACGCCTTCGCGGTCGCTCAGATCGATCTCGACGGCGGTGGCGTGGGCGTGCTTGAGCACGTTGGTGAGCGCTTCCTGCGCGGTGCGGTAGGCGACCAGCTGCACGTCGTGCGGCACGTCGATGGATTCGGCCGAGCGGCGCACGGTCACGCGCATGCCGGTGCGTTTTTCGAAGCTGGCACCCATCCACTGAACCGCGGCCACCAGGCCCTGGTCCAGGATGGGGGGCCGCAGGTTCAGCATGATGCGCTGGCTCGCGCCCAGGGCGTGCTGCAGCATTTCCAGCGCCGTGTCCACGTGCTGGCGCACGTCGGCGTCCAGCGCCTGGCGGCGGGCGATCCACGACAGGTCGAGCTTGACGGCGGCCAGCGAACCGCCGATGTCGTCGTGGATTTCGCGGGCGATGTCGGCGCGTTCCTGCTCGATGCTGGTCTGCAAGTGTTCGGCCAGTTCGGCCAGGCGCTGGCGCGACTCGGCCAGCTCGGCATCGGCCTGGGCCTTGGCGCGGCGGGTGCTGGCCATCTCCAGCGCCCGTTCGATGACGTGCGCCAGCCGCGGCATGTTGTCCTTGAGCAGGTAGTCGTCCACACCGCGGTGCATGGCTTCGACCGCCGCCGCCTCGCCGATGGCGCCCGAGAGGATGACGAACGGGATGACGATCCCGCTGTGACGCACCAGTTCCCAGGCGTCCAGGCCGTTGAAGCCGGGCAGGTGGTAGTCGGCCAGCACGATGTCGTGCGTGCGGCTTTCAAGTTCGCGCTGGAAGTCTTCCAGGGTGTCCACCAGGGTCAGCTCGCAGGGCATCTGGCTGCGCTGCAGGGCGAACTTCACCAGGGCGTGGTCGACCCGGGAATCTTCGAGGTGGAGGATGCGGATCGGCGCTCGGTGGGGGGTGTCAGACATGCCGATCGGATGCAAGGTGGAAACGTCCGCCAGACGGCGGCCAAGGAAGCGAAATGCCGCTGAATTTGGCCCGTTATCTGCCGATACGGGTTCTTACAAGTCCTGAAAATTGTACTGCCCGAAAGCCCACCGAAGGCCCTGAGAAACCCCATGCACAGCCCCAACACCACCTCTATACCGGACCACGCCCTGGCGGCGTCGCAGCAGCCGTCGGTCTCGCTGCCGGTGAACCTCGTGGCCGACGTGCAGGACGCCCTGCTCATGGCGATGACCGACCTGAAACGGCTCGAAGGCCTGCTTGACCACGCCACCGGCAACCTGCTGGAGCGTTTTTCCACCGCCAACCACGCGCTGGCCCACCTGACCGGCAGCGACAACCCGGACCTGCTGAGCATCCGCCACGCCCTGCACCAGGCCGTGACCGAGCTGCAGTTCCACGACATGGCGACCCAACTGATCGTGCACACCGGCAAGGTGCTGCAGGGCTGCGCCTGGAAACTGGCCGAAGAGGCCATGGAGCCGGAGGAGGACGAGATGCCGATGTGCATCGACCCCACACCCGACCGGCCCAGCCCGGTGACGCAGAACGAGATGGACGCGGGCTCCATCGACCTGTTCTGAAGCAGCCCGCCCCCGATTCAAGCACCTCACATTTGTGCCGATAACTGTTCGAAACACGGAGTACTCCATGCAATCGATTCTTGCCGTAGACGACTCGGCCTCCATGCGGAAGATGGTCGCCTTCACCCTGACCGGGGCCGGCTTCCACGTGGTGGAAGCGGTGGACGGTCAGGACGCCTATGAAAAGGCCCAGACCCACCACATCGACCTGGTGCTGACCGACCAGAACATGCCCCGCCTGGACGGCCTGGGGCTGACCAAGAAGCTGCGCGAGAGCGCCAAGTTCAAGACCACGCCGATCCTGATCCTGACCACCGAGTCCAGCGACCAGATGAAGCAGGCTGGCCGCGCCGCGGGCGCCACCGGCTGGCTGGTCAAGCCGTTCGATCCGGGTCGTCTGATCGAAGTGATCCAGAAAGTCATCCGCTGAACCTGCGGCCCACCCGATCCGCAAGGAGAGATCCCCATGTCAGACATGACCCAAGAAAGCGCTGGCGGCGGCAACTTCGACCTGACCCAGTTCTACCAAATCTTCTTTGAAGAGGCCGGTGAGAACCTCGACCAGATGGAGCAGATGCTGCTCGCGCTGGACCTGGAGCACGCCGACGACGAAGAGCTCAATGCGATCTTCCGCTGCGCGCATTCCATCAAGGGCGGCGCCGCCACCTTCGGCTTTGCCGACGTGGCCGAGCTGACGCACCAGATGGAATCGCTGCTGGACAAGCTGCGCCGCCACGAACTGACCCCCACGCCGCCCATGGTGGACGTGCTGCTGGAATCGTCGGACGCGCTCAAGCTGCTGCTGGCCCGCCATTCGGGCAAGGACGTGGAGCCGCCCGCCACCCACGCGCTGGTCGATCGCATCAGCGCGCTGGCCAACGGCCAGGGCGCACCGGCGGCCGCCCCCGCCGCCGAGCCCGTGGTGGACGCGGCACCGGCGCCCGCCGCCCCCGCACCGGCTCCGGTCATCGCTGCTGCGCCAGTCCCCGCCGGCACACGGCAGCTGGAAATCCACATCGGCCCGCTGGACAACCTGTCGCAGGCCGACAGCATCGCCGAGCTGTTCCGCGACATCAGCGGCCTGGGCAGCATCGAAGCCCTGCCCTGCGACCTGGACAACAAGCGCGTCTACAAGGTGCAGACCACGTCCAGCGACAGCGACCTGCTGGACCTGTTCACCTTCCACGTGAGCAAGGAACACATCCACATCATCGACCAGACCCCGGTGAGCAAACCCCTGGCCACAGAGGGCAAGGACTTCGGCTTCTTCGACGACGCCCCCGGCCTGCCGGCATCCGCCGCGGCCGCACCGGCGGTGGTGGCCGCCGAACCGGTGGCACCCGTCGTCACCGCGGTTGCGCCGCCCGTGGCCCCGGCCGCGCCCAAGCCGGCCGCCGCACCCAAGGCCGCCGCCGGCGGTGCACAGGGTTCGCTGGAATCGAGCACGCTGCGGGTGTCCGTGAGCAAGGTCGACCAGCTCATCAACCTGGTGGGCGAACTCGTCATCACCCAGGCCATGCTGGCGCAAAAGAGCCGCGAGCTCGACAGCGCCGCCAACCAGCCGCTGCTGGCCGGCCTGGCCGACCTGGACCGCAACACCCGCGACCTGCAGGAAGCGGTGATGTCGATCCGCATGATCCCGATGTCGGTGGTGTTCAACCGCTTCCCGCGCATGCTGCGCGACCTGGCCGCCAAGCTGGGCAAGAAGGTGGAGCTGATCACACACGGTGAAGCCACCGAACTGGACAAGGGCCTGATCGAGAAGATCACCGACCCGCTGACACACCTGATCCGCAACAGCTGCGACCACGGCCTGGAACTGCCCGAAGAGCGCCTGGCCAAAGGCAAGACCGAGCACGGCAACATCACGCTGTCGGCCTCGCACCAGGGCGGCAGCATCCTGATCGAGGTGCGCGACGACGGCAAGGGCCTCTCGCGCGAGAAACTGCTCAAGAAGGCCCGCGAAAAGGGTCTCGACGCGCCCGACTCGATGACCGACGCCGAGGTCTGGAACCTGATCATGGCGCCCGGCTTCTCCACCGCCGAGGTGGTGACCGACGTGTCCGGCCGCGGTGTCGGCATGGACGTGGTCAAGAAGAACATCGCCTCGCTGGGCGGCACGGTGGAGATCGACTCCGCCGAGGGCTATGGCATGAGCGTCAAGGTGCGCCTGCCGCTGACCCTGGCCATCATGGACGGCATGAGCGTGCGGGTGAGCGACGAGGTCTACATCCTGCCGCTGGCCAGCGTGATCGAGTCGTTCCAGATCAACCCCAGCGACATCAACACCGTGGCGCAAGGCGCGCAGCTGGTGAAGGTGCGCGACGAGTACATGCCCGTCATCGAACTCGAACGCGTGTTCCAGGTGCCGCGCTTCGAATTCAACGCGACCAGTCCGATCATGGTGGTGGTGGAGGCCGATGGCTCCCGCGTCGCCCTGATGGTGGACGAACTGCTGGGCCAGCAACAGGTGGTGATCAAGAACCTGGAGTCCAACTACCGCAAGGTGCCCAACGTCTCGGGGGCCACCATCCTGGGTGACGGCAAGGTCGCGTTGATCCTGGACACCTCGGTACTGGTGCGCCGTTCGCGCCACTGAGCCCGTCGCGGCCACCCCTGCGGTGGCCGCGAGCCCACCCACAGCCAGGACCCTGACCATGCTGCAGTCCAGCGCCCCGCGCAACACCCTCAAGCCCGGCC
>NZ_JBPCSJ010000387.1:0-10153 GCF_051007235.1 Hydrogenophaga sp.
CCTCGCCCGCCACCACCACCACGCGCACGTCGCAGCGGGCCTGCAGCTCGTTGAACACCTGGCGCAACTCGCGCCACATCGCGCGGGACATGGCGTTGAACTTGGCCGGATTGCTCAGGGTGACGCGGGCAATGGCGTCTTCGACGTGCAGGCGGATGTGACCAGACATGGGCAGGACGTAGGAGGCTTCGGATCAGTCGAGTTTCGCACCCGAGGCCCTGACCACCTGCGCCCATTTGCGGATCTCGGCCTTGATGAAGCCATCGAACTGCGCGCCGGTGAGGTTGGGAAACTCGGCACCTTGCGCGGCCCAGACCGCCTTGGCCTCGTCGGTCTGCACGGCCTTGCGGATCTCTTCGATGGCGCGGGCCTGTGCGTCGGTCGGTGTGCCCCTGGGTGCCCACACGCCGTACCAGGTGGTCACGGTGTAGTCGGGCAGGCCCAGCTCGGCGGCGCAGGGCACATCGGGGAAGGCGGGGCTGCGCTTGGTGCCCGAGACCATCAGCGCCTTGATGCGGCCACCCTTGATGTGACCCGCCGACGAGCCCAGACCGTCGAACATCATGTCGACGTTGCCCGCGATCAGGTCGTTGAGTGCCGGGCCGGCGCCGCGGTAGGGAATGTGGGTGATGAAGGTCTTGCTCTGCTGCTTGAACAGCTCGCCGGCCAGGTGGTGCGAGGTGCCGCCGCCGGCCGAGCCGTAGTTGAGCTTGCCCGGGCTGGCCTTGACCTTGGCGAGGAAGGCCTTGAAGTCCATGTTGGCGTAGGCCTTGGCGTTGACCACCAACACCTGCGGCACGCTGGCCACCAGGATCAGCGGCACCAGGTCCTTCTCGATGTCGTAGTCCAGCTTGGGGTACATGCTGGGCGCGATGGTGTGGTGCACCGCCCCCATGAAAAGGGTGTAGCCATCGGGTGCGGCCTTGGCCGCGATGCCAGCGCCCAGCGTGCCACCGGCGCCACCGCGGTTGTCGATCACCAGCGCCTTGCCGCTGAGTTTGGTGAACTGCGCCGCCAGCGGGCGCGCAAAGGCGTCGGTGCCGCCGCCGGCCGGGAACGGCACGATCATCGTGACCGGCTTGCTGGGCCAGGTGCTCTGCGCATGGCCGACCGTGCCGTACACCGCGGCGCTGGCCGCTGCGGCGCGCAGCACGTCGCGCCGATTGAATCCGTTGGCTTGCATGGGTTTTGTCTCCGTTGTGGTTGTGAAAGGGGTCTTCTTCAGGGGAGCAGGTCCTTGATCGCCGGGGCGATCGGGATCTTGCCTTGCGCGAGCGCGGCCCGGTTTTTGTCGAGCCGCTTGAGATCGTAGAGGTAGTTCACCATCAGGCCATAGGACTGCTTGAAGCCCTTGGCCGACGGATCGGCCGCCCAGTTCAGGCGCTCGACCCGCGCACCGTTGCCGAGGTGAAACCGCGCCACCGCGTCGAGCGGCTTGCCGTCTTGCAGCTCGGTGCCCGGGTAGCGCGCCGCCCACTGCTGGAGGGCCACGCGCGGGGGCGACTTCTCGGCCAGTTCCGGTGCGGCCTCCCAGGCTTGCAACAGCTCGGGCGGCGCGGTCTTGTTCAGCCAGCCGCGCAGGCCGGGTATGGGAGAGAGCGTCGCAAAGGTCTTGAGGCGCGGAAACTCTTCGTGCAGGCTCTCGACCACGCGCTTGATCAGCGAGTCGCCGAAGCTCACGCCGCGCAAACCGGTCTGGGTGTTGCTGATGGAATAGAAAATGGCCGTGGTCGCGCGGTCCAGATCGGCCGGCGCGGCGGATTCGTCCAGCAGCGGCGTGATGCTGGCGGCGATCTCGTTGATCAGCGCCACCTCCACAAAGATCAGCGGCTCGCCGGGCAAACGGGGATGGAAGAAGCCGTAGCAGCGGCGGTCGCTGTCCAGACGGTTCTTCACGTCGTCCCAGCTGCGGATGTCGTGCACCGCCTCGTACTTGATGAGCTTCTCCACCAGCGACGCTGGCGAGTCCCAGCTGATGCGGCGCAGCTCCAGAAAGCCGACGTCGAACCAGGTGGAGAACATGTACTCCATCTCCACGTCCAGCGCGAGCAGGCGTTTGTCGGCCTTGAGCTGCGCCTGCATGTCGGCCCGCAGGTTGACGAGGAAGGGGATGCCGTCCGGGTGGGCGCTGAAGCGCTGCAGCAGGCGCCGGCGCGGCGATACGGTGGCGCGGCGGAACAGCACCTCGGCTGCGGGCTGGTCGGGCGTACCGACCGCTTTGAGGTACTGGGCCTGCGCCGCCTGCACCTGTTGCGGGTCGGCCACGAAACGCTCACTCATGAGCAGCCACAGGTCGCGCCGGTGGGCGGGCGTGGCGCTGGCGTACCACCGGATCAGCGCACCCGCGCGGCGGCCACCTTCCACCTCGCTGACCAGCGGATCGACGATGGCTTTGAGCTCGTCGAGCTTGTGGCGCAACGCCCCCGGCGACAGGGCCTCCTCGCCCTGGCGCAGCCGGGCCTTGAGCCGGTCCTGGGTGGAACGCACCGCCACCGGTGTGGGGGTGCGCAGGCGCGCGACGCGTTCGGTGAGCCATTCGCGGGTGTTCATGCCGAGATCCTCGAAGTCTGCAGACGGGCCAGGTCGCGCAGCGCCACGCGCTGGCGGGTGAGGTGGGTGCGCATGGCGGCCTCGGCGCCCTCGGCGTCGCGCGCCTTGAGCGCGGCGTACACCCCCATGTGTTCCGACAGGCTCTGCTCCAGCCGTCCGGGCGCGTGCAGCTGTTGCAGGCGCGCCAGCTTGACGATCTTGCGCAGGTCGCCGATCACCTGCGCCAGCCAGCGGTTGTTGGCCAGCACGATGATGGCTTCGTGGATGGCGAAGTTGGCTTCGTAGTATTCGGTGATGCGTTTGGCCTGGGCGCTGCGCTGCAGCCGCTCGTGCAGCTGCTCCAGCGCTGCCAGGTCGGCATCGGTGGCGTTGCGCGCGGCCTCGAAGGCGCAGCGCCCTTCCAGCAATGCAATGACCGGGAAGATCTCATCCAGATCCTGTTCGGTGATCTGGCTGACAAAACAGCCCCGGCGCGGCTCGTGGCGCACCAGACCCTCGGCCGTCAGCACTTTGAGCGCCTCGCGCAGCGGGGTGCGCGAGATCGACAGTGCCGCACACAGCGCCGGCTCGTCCACGAAGCTGCCCGGGGCCAGGTCACCGGCGAAGATGCGTTCGCGCAACTGGGCGGCCACTTCTTCGTGCAGGGAGTTGAGGACCAGGCGCATGGGGTTCGGCTTTGTGATTACCTGTAATTACAGATAATTTTCAGCACAAAGACGCGCGCTGCCACCCGTGTTTACCCTCGCAGCGTGGTGGATCTCGTCAGATCGAGCGACGCCGGCATCCGGCGCTGGCCTTGAGCGGCTTCAGGCCGAGCGCCGACCGAACCACCACCACAGGCCGGCACCGCCCAGGATCATGGGCACGCACAGCCACTGCCCCATGCTCATGCCCAGCGACAGCAGGCCCAGGTGGGCATCGGGCTCGCGGAAGAACTCCGCGATGAAGCGGAACACGCCGTAGCCGAACAGGAAAGCCGCCCCCACCTGCCCCGTGGCCCGCGGCTTGCGGGCGTACAGCCACAGCAGCGCGAACAGCAGCACACCCTCCATCAGGAACTGGTAAACCTGCGACGGGTGGCGCGGCAGGTCGCCCGCGCCACGGAACACCATGGCCCAGGGCAGCGATGGGTCCGCCACCCGCCCCCACAGCTCACCGTTGATGAAGTTGCCCACACGCCCCGCCGCCAGACCGGTGGGCACGCAGGGCGCCACGAAATCCATCACCTGCAGCCAGGGCCGCTGGCGGCTGCGCGCGTACCAGACCATGGCCACCAGCACACCCAGCATGCCGCCATGGAAGCTCATGCCGCCCTGCCAGACCGCAAAGATCTCCAGCGGATGGCTGAAGTAATAGGCCGGCTTGTAGAACAGGCAGTAGCCGATGCGACCGCCCAGCACCACACCCATGACGCCGAGGAACAGGATGTCCTCCACGTCGCGCGCCGTCCAGGGCTGCGACTGGCGGATGGAGGCAAAGGGTTCGTGGCGCAGGCGCGCGCGACCGAGCAGCACAAACAGGCCGAAGGCCGCGAGGTAGGTCAGGCCGTACCAGTGGATGGCGAGAGGCCCGAGTTGCAGGGCGACGGGATTGATCTGGGGGTGCATCAGCATGGCGGCGATTGTGCCTGCTGCGCCCTGCCCGGCCCGCGCCTGCGGTTTTGCCAATGCCACAAAACCAACGGCCTCCGAAGAGGCCGTGGTTCGTCAGCCCAACGCGGCAGGCTCAGTCGCCGAGCATCGACAGGTTGCGCACGGCGCCCTTGTCGGCCGACGTGGCCAGCAAGGCGTAGGCCTTGAGCGCGGCCGACACCTTGCGCGCGCGCGGCTGGGCCGGCTTCCAGCCCTTGGCGTCCTGCTCGGCCCGACGCCGTACCAGTTCTTCATCGCTGACCAGCAGGTTGATGCTGCGCCGGGGAATGTCGATGCGGATGCGGTCGCCGTGGCGCACCAGGCCGATCGCGCCACCGGCGGCGGCCTCGGGCGAGACGTGGCCGATCGACAACCCCGAGGTGCCACCGGAGAAACGCCCATCGGTGAGCAGCGCGCAGGCCTTGCCCAGACCCTTGGACTTGATATAGCTGGTGGGGTAAAGCATTTCCTGCATGCCCGGCCCGCCCTTGGGGCCTTCATAGCGCACCACCACCACGTCCCCCGCCTTGACCTTGTCGGCCAGGATGTCGGCCACCGCCTCGTCCTGCGACTCGGTCACGTAGGCCGAACCCTCAAACACCAGGATGGACTCGTCCACACCCGCGGTTTTCACCACGCAGCCGTCCAGCGCGATGTTGCCGCGCAGCACGGCCAGGCCGCCTTCCTGGGAAAAGGCGTGTTCGCCAGCGCGGATGCAACCCTCGGCACGGTCGGTGTCCAGGCTGGGCCAGCGGGTGGCCTGGCTGAAGGGGGTCTGGGTGGGGATGCCGGCCGGGCCGGCCATGTAGAAGGTCTTGACCTCGTCCGACGGGTTGCGCGCGATGTCCCACTGGTCCAGCGCGTCCTTCATCGTTTTGGCGTGGATGGTGGGCACGTCGGTGTGCAGCTTGCCCGCACGGTCCAGTTCACCCAGGATGGCCATGATGCCGCCGGCGCGGTGCACGTCCTCAATGTGGTACTTGTTGGTGTTGGGCGCGACCTTGCACAGCTGCGGTACGACGCGCGAGAGGCGGTCGATATCGGTCATGGTGAAGTCGATCTCGGCTTCCTGCGCGATGGCCAGCAGGTGCAGGATGGTGTTGGTGGAGCCGCCCATGGCGATGTCCAGCGTGATGGCGTTCTCAAAGGCCTTGAAGCCCATGGAGCGCGGCAGCACCGATGCATCCTCTTGCTCGTAATAGCGCTGGCACAGTTCCACCGCCATGCGGCCGGCGCGTTTGAACAGCTGTTCGCGGTCGGCATGGGTGGCCAGCACCGTGCCGTTGCCCGGCAGGGCCAAGCCCAGTGCTTCGGCCAGGCAGTTCATGGAGTTGGCGGTGAACATGCCCGAGCACGAACCGCAGGTGGGGCAAGCCGAGCGTTCCACTTCGGCCAGATCGGCTTCGCTGACCTTGTCGTCCACGGCCATCACCATCGCGTCCACCAGGTCGAGCTTCTTGAACTCGATCTTCTGCGTGTCAGGGTTGGCCAGCCGAACCTTGCCGGCTTCCATGGGGCCACCCGAGACGAACACCACCGGAATGTTCAGCCGCATCGCTGCCATCAGCATGCCGGGCGTGATCTTGTCGCAGTTGGAAATGCACACCAGTGCGTCAGCGCAGTGGGCGTTGACCATGTACTCGACCGCATCGGCAATCAGCTCGCGGCTGGGCAGCGAATACAGCATGCCGTCGTGGCCCATGGCGATACCGTCGTCCACGGCGATGGTGTTGAACTCCTTGGCCACACCGCCTGCGGCCTCGATCTCGCGCGCCACCAGCTGGCCCAGATCCTTGAGGTGCACATGGCCGGGCACGAACTGCGTGAAGCTGTTGGCAATGGCGATGATGGGCTTGGTGAAATCACCATCCTTCATGCCAGTGGCACGCCACAGGGCGCGGGCGCCGGCCATGTTGCGGCCGGCGGTGGAGGTCTTGGAACGGTAAGCGGGCATGGTGAAAACGTTCAGTGTGGAGGTGCGGGGAGCGGGTGGAGATTATCCCGCAGCGGGTGCGCCAAGCGGCCAGCGGTGCCACATCCACAGGCCCGAAGGGGGCTCTGTGCAGAGGCGGTGGCCGCGGGTGGCAGGTCAGCGGCGTTTGGGTTTGATGCCCAACGCCTCGCGCTGCTTTTCGATGCGGTCGCGCTTTTTCTGGTCCATTTTTTCCATGGCCTTGCGTTTGGTGTAACCCGTGGCGTCGGCCCATGTCCACCAGACCACGGCCAGCGCGAACGGCGATAGCACCCACCACCACGACCAGTCGGCCACGAAACCGATCTGCAGGTACTTCAGAAGCAACAGGGCCACGCCTGCGACGAGGAAAAACATCACACCCTCCGGTAAAGGGCCCATGAAGCCCGCAAGAAACTGTAAGCACGCGTATCCGGCGGCCAGCGCTGGGTAAAATTAAGGCAGCGAAATATTCGCTTTCACCCACGAGGAAACATCCATGAAACGCGCTCTGATGATTATGGCCGCTGTGGCCGCTGTCTCCGCCCCGGCCATGGCCGACGAAGCCCTGGCCAAGAGCAAGAACTGCATGGCCTGCCATGCCGTCGACAAGAAGCTGGTCGGCCCGGCCTACAAGGACGTGGCCAAGAAGTACGCCGGCGACGCCAAGGCCGCCGACATGCTGGCCGAAAAGATCGTCAAGGGCGGCTCCGGTGTCTGGGGTGCGATCCCCATGCCCGCCAACACGCAAGTGAACGCCGCCGACGCCAAGAAGCTGGCCACCTGGGTGCTGAGCCAGAAGTAATCCACTTCGCGCCAGACACAACAAAAAACCCGCTGGTTGCCCAGCGGGTTTTTTGTTGCCCGGTGCCAGTCGGCAACGGGCGAGGGAGCACCTGGGATCAGTTGTTTTCAGACAATTGATCGAGGATTGCCGGGTTCTGGTGAGCCCATCACATCGCTGCGCGATATGAGTGCTCCCCGGTTCCCAACCTCGCAGCGCTTCGCGCTACACCCCGCATGCGCGGGGCCCTGATCAATTGTTTTCAGACAATTGATCCAGGATAGCCGGGTTCTCCAGTGTCGAGGTGTCCTGGGTGATGGCCTCGCCCTTGGCGATCGAGCGCAGCAGGCGGCGCATGATCTTGCCCGAGCGGGTCTTGGGCAGGTTGTCGCCGAAGCGGATGTCCTTGGGCTTGGCGATCGGGCCGATCTCCTTGCCCACCCAGTCGCGCAGTTCCTTGGCAATGGCCTTGGCTTCGTCGCCGGTGGGCCGCGAACGCTTGAGCACCACGAAAGCCACGATGGCCTCACCGGTCAGGTCGTCCGGGCGGCCCACGACGGCGGCTTCGGCCACCAGGTCGCTCTTGCCGACCAGTGCCGACTCGATCTCCATCGTGCCCATGCGGTGGCCGGAAACGTTCAGCACGTCATCGATGCGGCCGGTGATGCGGAAGTAGCCCCGGTCGGCGCTGCGCACCGCGCCGTCGCCAGCCAGGTAGTAGCCCTTGAGTTCGTCGGGGAAGTAGCTCTTCTTGAAACGCTCCGGATCGCCCCAGATGGTACGGATCATCGACGGCCAGGGCTTCTTGACCACCAGGATACCGCCCGAACCGTTGGGCACGTCGTTACCGGTTTCGTCCACGATGGCGGTGGTGATGCCCGGCAGCGGCAACGTGCAGGAGCCCGGCACCAGCGGCGTCGCACCCGGCAGCGGCGTGATCATGTGACCGCCGGTTTCGGTCTGCCAGAAGGTGTCCACGATCGGGCAACGCTCGCCACCCACGTGCTTGTAGTACCACATCCAGGCTTCGGGGTTGATGGGCTCACCCACCGAACCGAGCAGGCGCAGGCTGCTCAGGTCCGAACGGGCCGGGTGCACCTTCTCGTTGGCTTCGGCGGCCTTGATCAGCGAACGGATCGCGGTCGGCGCGGTGTAGAAGATGGTGCACTTGTGGCGCTCGATCATCTGCCAGAAGCGGCCGGCGTCCGGGTAGGTGGGCACGCCTTCAAAGACGATCTGCGTGGCGCCGGCGGCCAACGGGCCGTAGGCGACGTAGCTGTGACCGGTGATCCAGCCGATATCGGCCGTGCACCAGAAGATGTCGGAATCCTTCAGGTCGAAGGTCCAGTTCATGGTCATGTTGGCCCACAGCAGGTAGCCGCCGGTGCTGTGCTGCACGCCCTTGGGTTTGCCGGTCGAGCCGGAGGTGTAGAGCACGAACAGCGGGTGTTCGGCGCTGACCATTTCGGAGGGGCAGTCGGTCGACTGGCCGGCCATCACTTCGTGCATGAGGCTGTCACGGCCGGCCACCATGTTGCAGGCGGTGGGTGTGCGCTGGAAGACGATCACGTCCTTGATGCACTCGCAACCGCCCATGGCGATGCCTTCGTCCACGATGGCCTTGAGCGGCAGTTCCTTGCCACCACGCAGCTGGTAGTTGGCGGTGATCACGGCCACGGCACCGGCGTCCTGGATGCGCTCCTGCAGCGCCTTGGCCGAGAAGCCGCCGAACACCACGCTGTGCGTGGCACCGATGCGGGCACAGGCCTGCATGGCCACCACGCCTTCGATGGTCATGGGCATGTAGATGACCACGCGGTCACCCTTCTTCACGCCACGTGCCTTCAAAGCATTCGCAAACTGCGACACCTTGTTGAGCAGTTCGCGGTAGGTGACCTTGGTCACTTCGCCGCCGTCGGCTTCAAAGATGATGGCGGTCTTGTTCTCGACCGGCGTGCCCATGTGGCGGTCCAGGCAGTTGTAAGAGGCGTTCAGCTCGCCGTCTTCAAACCACTTGTAGAAAGGCTTGTTGGATTCGTCCAGCACCTTGGTGAAGGGCTTGTGCCAGGTCAGGGTCTCACGGGCACGCTGGGCCCAGAACCCTTCGAAGTCTTGTTCGGCTTCAGCGCACAGGGCGTTGTAGGCGTCCATGCCGGCGATGCGCGCGGCCTTGACGGTGGCGGCGCTGGGCTCGAACACGCGGTTCTCGACCAGGGTGGACTCAATGGCCGACGACGGTGTGGACATGGCTTGTCTCCTTGCTTTGGGAATGGGAATGAGGACCGCGAGACTGTGCGCAGCCGCTCTTACGAGCCACTTACACAACGCCTGCGCCCCTCGTGGCGAGGGCGGGCCGGCAGGGGATGGAGGCTCCTACAATTCCGGGTTGCGTGCCCTTGTGGTGCGACCTCTTTCGACACCCTCTGCGCACCGCGCCTGAACACGTTCAACATGAGCCAAGCCGCCAAGACACCGGGCACCACGCGTGCCCTGCCCAACCTGATCTTCGCCAGCCGCTGGCTGCAGTTGCCGCTGTACATCGGGCTGATCGGCGCACAGGCTGTGTACGTGTTCCAGTTCTGGGTGGAGCTGGTGCACCTGATCGAAGCCGCGTTCGGCAGCCAGACGGCACTGGCCACGCTGGTCAAGAGCAGCGGCTACCAAGCGGCGGCCATTCTCGGCCCCGACGGAAAAGTCATCGGCTACGAGGCCATCACGCACCTGAACGAAACCATCATCATGCTGGTGGTGCTGGCCCTGATCGACGTGGTCATGATCAGCAACCTGCTGATCATGGTCATCGTCGGTGGCTACGAAACCTTCGTCAGCCGCATGCACCTGGAAAGCCACCCCGACCAGCCCGAGTGGCTCAGCCACGTCAACGCGTCGGTGCTCAAGGTCAAGCTGGCCACGGCCATCATCGGCATCAGCTCGATCCACCTGCTCAAGACTTTCATCAACGCCGCCAACTACGACGAGAAGGTGCTGATCTGGCAGACGGTGATCCACTTCGTCTTCCTGCTCAGCGCACTGGCCATCGCGCTGGCCGACCGCATCATGCACCCGGTCGCCGAGGTCGCTGACCACTGACCGCACCACCCGACACCCCACGCACATCAACACGGAGCCCCACATGACCACCCTGATCCGCCAGAACGACCTCATCGAGTCGGTTGCCGCCGCGCTGCAGTACATCAGCTACTACCACCCGGCCGACTACATCGCCCACCTGGCCCG
>NZ_JBPCSJ010000388.1:0-1658 GCF_051007235.1 Hydrogenophaga sp.
CTGCGCACGGCCATGGCCATTGGCGCCGACCGCGCCATCCTGGTCGAGACCGACGTGGAACTGCAGCCCCTGGCCGTGGCCAAGCTGCTCAAGGCCCTGGTGGACAAGGAACAACCGGGTCTGGTCATCCTGGGCAAGCAGGCGATCGACGACGACGCCAACCAGACCGGCCAGATGCTGGCGGCCCTGGCCGACCTGCCGCAGGCCACCTTTGCCAGCAAGGTCGAGATCGCCGACGGCAAGGCCAAGGTCACCCGTGAGATCGACGGTGGCCTGGAAACCCTGGAAATCACGCTGCCCGCGGTGGTCACCACCGACCTGCGCCTGAACGAGCCGCGCTACGTGACGCTGCCCAACATCATGAAGGCCAAGAAGAAGCCGCTGGAGACCGTCAAGCCCGCCGATCTGGGTGTGGACGTGGCCCCGCGCCTGAAGACCCTGAAGGTGGCCGAACCCGCCAAGCGCGGCGCGGGCATCAAGGTGGCCGATGTGGCCGCACTCGTCGAAAAACTGAAAAACGAAGCCAAGGTGATCTGATCATGACCGCACTCGTCATTGCCGAACACGACAACGCCTCCATCAAAGGCTCCACCTTCAACACCGTGACCGCCGCCGCTGCTTGCGGGGGTGACGTCCACGTCCTGGTGGCCGGCCACAACGCCGGCGCCGCCGCTGCAGCCGCCGCGCAGATCGCGGGCGTGTCCAAGGTGATCCACGCCGACGCCGAGGGCTTCGCCCACGGCCTGGCCGAGAACATCGCCGCCCAGGTGCTGGCCATTGCTGGCAACTACAGCCACATCCTCTTCCCCGCCACGGCGGCGGGCAAGAACGTGGCCCCGCGCGTGGCCGCCAAGCTGGACGTCGCGCAGATCAGCGAAATCAGCAAGGTCATCAGCGCCGACACCTTCGAGCGCCCGATCTACGCCGGCAACGCGATCGCCACCGTGCAGAGTAGCGACGCCACCAAGGTCATCACCGTGCGCGCTACCGGCTTTGACGCCGCGGGCCAGGGCGGCTCGGCCGCCGTGGAAACCGTGGCCGCTGCGGCGGGCAACGGCAAGAGCGCCTACGTGGGCAGCGAGATCGCCAAGAACGACCGCCCCGAACTCACTGCTGCCAAGATCATCGTCAGCGGTGGCCGGGCGCTGGGCAGCAGCGAGAAGTTCAACGAAGTGATGACCCCGCTGGCCGACAAGCTGGGCGCGGCCATCGGCGCCAGCCGCGCGGCGGTGGACGCGGGCTACGCCGCCAACGACCTGCAGGTGGGCCAGACCGGCAAGATCGTCGCGCCGCAGCTGTACATCGCCGCCGGCATCTCGGGTGCCATCCAGCACCTGGCCGGCATGAAGGATTCCAAGGTGATCGTGGCGATCAACAAGGACCCCGAAGCGCCGATCTTCAGCGTCGCCGACTACGGCCTGGAAGCCGACCTGTTCGCGGCTGTGCCCGAACTGGTGTCCAAGCTGTAAGCCGCTGGCACCCACAAGGGCATCGCGTGCGATGCCCTTTTTTTGCATCCGCATTTGATCCACGGAGATTTTCATGAGCTCCACCGCACCCCTCAAGGACATGCTGTTCAACATCGAGCACCTGGCGCGCATCGACCAGGTCGCGGCCTTGCCCGGATTTGAAGACGCCGGTCTCGAGACCGCACAGGC
>NZ_JBPCSJ010000389.1:0-2261 GCF_051007235.1 Hydrogenophaga sp.
GATTTCGCCGTCCATGTGGTAGTCCCGCGCAAAGGCGGTGGTGGAGATGTTTTCCACCCGGTCCTCGACCCACTTGACCGGGCGGCCCAGCACGATGGAGGCGACGATGGCGCAGACATAGCCGGGGTAGACGCCGACCTTGTTGCCGAAGCCGCCGCCGATGTCGGGGCTGACGATGCGGACCTTGGACTCGGGAATGCCCGAGAGCAGCGACACCACGGTGCGCACCACGTGCGGTGCCTGGCTGGTGATGTAGGTGGTCAGGTCGCCGCGCACCGGGTCGAAGCTGGCCACGCAGCCGCAGGTCTCCAGCGGGCAGGGGTGCACGCGCGGGTAGTACATGTGCTGGCTGACCTTGACCGGCGCGCTGGCGAACGCCGCGTCGGTCGCGGACTTGTCGCCCGCGTCCCAGGTGAAGATGTGGTTGTGGTGCTCGCGCGGGCCGTGGGCACCGCTGGTCTTGCCGGCCAGGTCTTCGCGGATCACGGGCGCGTCGGGCTGCAGCGCGGCGTAGGGGTCGATCACCACCGGCAGCTCTTCGTATTCCACTTCCACCGCTTCCACCGCGTCGGCGGCGATGTAGCGGTCGTCGGCGATGACGATGGCCACCTCCTGCATCTGGAAGTGCACCTTCTCGTCGGCCAGCACGGCGGCCACGTCGCCGGCCAGGGTGGGCATCCAGTGCAGCTTGAGCGGCTTGAGGTCGTCGGCCGTCAGCACCGCGTGCACGCCGGGGATGGCGAGCGCGGCCTCTTTGTTGATCTTCTTGATGCGGGCGTGGGCCAGCGGGCTGCGCACGATGTCCATGTGCAGCATGCCGGGCATCTTGATGTCGTCGACGTAGTTGCCCTTGCCCTGGATGAATCGGGCGTCTTCCTTGCGCAGGCGCGAGACGCCCATGCCGGCCAGGGCGATTTCACGGGCTTCGGCGGTTGGTACCGGTGCGTTCATGTGGGTTTCTCCGTGAAAGGGTTCAGGCCGTGGCGGGTTCTTGCAGTTTCTTGGCGGCGTACTGCACCGCCTTGACGATGTTCTGGTAGCCGGTGCAGCGGCACAGGTTGCCGCTCATGCCCATGCGGATCTCTTCTTCGCTGGGGTTGGGGTTGTCCTGCAGGAAGCGGTAGGCGCGCATCAGCATGCCGGGGGTGCAGAAGCCGCACTGCAGGCCGTGCTCCTTGTAGAAGCCTTCCTGCACCGCGTGCAGCACGCCCTTGTTGGCCAGGCCTTCGACGGTGAGCACTTCCGAGCCGTCGCACTGCACCGCCAGGTGGGTGCAGCTCTTGACCGAGCGGCCGTCGATGTCGACCGTGCAGGCGCCGCAGTGGCTGGTTTCGCAGCCGATGTGGGCACCGGTGAGATTGAGCTCTTCGCGCAGGAAGTGGATGAGCAGGGTGCGCGGCTCGACCGCCTTCTCTTCGTTCTTGCCGTTGACGCTGACGTTGATGAGTTTCTTGGCCATGGGGTGTCTCCTTGTGTTCAGGCGCAACGGGCCCAGGCCTTGGCCAGGGCGCGCTTGACCATTTCGCCGGCCATGGCGGTCTTGTATTCGGCGTCGCCGCGCAGGTCTTCGGCCGGGTCGCAGATGGCGGTGGCGGCGTCGGCGGCGGCCTGCACGGCGGCCGGCGTGAAGGCCTGGCCGAGCAGCGCGGCTTCAGCGGCTTCGGCGCGCAGCGCGGTGGGCGCCACATTGGTCAGCGCGATGCGCACATGGCTGACCGTGTCACCGGTCTTGCGCAGCACGACCGCGCAGCCGGCCGTGGCCCAGTCACCGGTCTTGCGCTTGAGTTTTTCGTAGGCGTATCCGGTGCCCTGTGTGAAAGCAGGTGCGTGGATCTCGACCATCACCTCGTTTTCTTCCAGCAGCGTCATGTAGGTGCCCAGGAAGAAGCCGTCGGCCGCCACGGTGCGGCGGCCGTTCGGGCCTTCGAGCACGAAGGACGCTTCGATGGCGATGGACAGGGCGGGGTGATCGTTGCCCGGGTCGCCGTGGGCGATGTCGCCGCCGATGGTGCCGCGGTTGCGCACCTGCGGGTCTGCGATCAGCTTCGCCGCCTCGGCCAGCAGTGGCAGCTTGGCCTGCACGATGGGCGAGCTGATCAGGTCGTTTTCCACTGTCATTGCGCCGATCACCACCTGGCCGCCTTCTTCGCGGATGCCGCGCAGTGCCTTGATGCGGTTCAGGTCGATCAGGTGCGCCGGCGCTGCAAAACGCAGCTTCATCATCGGCAGCAGGCTGTGCCCGCCTGCCAATAGTTTGGCGT
>NZ_JBPCSJ010000390.1:0-2020 GCF_051007235.1 Hydrogenophaga sp.
CTGTGGGCCTTGGCGATGTTGTTGATGAGTTCCATCATGTTCACGGTCTTGCCCACACCGGCGCCACCGAACAGACCCACCTTGCCGCCCTTGGCGAACGGGCACACCAAGTCGATCACCTTGATGCCGGTTTCCAGCAGCTCTTGCGAGGGCGACAGTTCGTCGTAGGCCGGGGCTTTGCGGTGGATGGGAGCGGTCAGGGTCTGGTCGACCGGGCCGCGCTCGTCGATGGGCGTGCCCAGCACGTCCATGATGCGGCCCAGGGTGGCCTTGCCGACCGGCACGGTGATGTTGGCGTGGGTGTTGGTCACCAGCATGCCGCGGCGCAGGCCGTCGGAGGAGCCCAGCGCAATCGTGCGCACCACGCCGTCGCCCAGCTGCTGCTGGACTTCCAGCGTCAGGGCGGAGCCTTCCATTTTCAGGGCGTCGTAAACGCGCGGCATCTGGTCACGCGGAAATTCCACGTCCACGACGGCGCCGATGCACTGAACAATCTTGCCTTGTACTTGAGACATGATGGATACCTTTTAAATTCTCTGGATTCGGGTGAACGTCAAACAGCGGCGGCGCCGGCCACGATTTCCGACAGCTCTTTGGTGATCGCGGCCTGGCGGGTCTTGTTGTAGACCAGCTTGAGTTCGCTGATGACGCTGCCGGCGTTGTCGGTGGCGGCCTTCATGGCCACCATGCGAGCCGACTGTTCGGACGCCATGTTCTCGGCCACGGCCTGGTAGACCTGGGCTTCCACGTAGCGCAGCAGCAGTTCGTCGATGACGGTCGCGGCGTCGGGTTCGTAGACGTAATCCCAGTCACGGCCCTTGCTGCCGTCCTGGAGATCAGCGGCCGACAGCGGCAGCAGCTGCTCGATCACGGCTTCCTGCTTCATCGTGTTGATGAAACGGGTGTAGCAGACGTGCACCGAGTGGATGCGGCCTTCGGTGTACGCATCCAGCAGCACCTTGACGGGGCCGATCAGCTTGTCCAGGTGCGGGGTGTCGCCCAGGCCGGTGGCGCTGGACACCACCTTGGCGCCGATGCGGTTGAGGAAACCCAGGCCCTTGTTGCCAATGGCCACGGCTTCGGCACCCATGCCCTTGCCCTGCAGTTCCTTGAGCTGGTTCGTCAGCGCACGCAGCACGTTGGTGTTCATGCCACCGCACAGACCCTTGTCGGTCGTGACGACGACAAAACCGGCGGTCTTGGCATCGTTGGTCTGCATGAAGGCGTGCGTGTACTCCGGGTTCGCCTTGCTCAGGTTGCCGGTGATCTGGCGCACCTTCTCGGCGTAAGGGCGGGCCGCACGCATGCGGTCCTGTGCCTTGCGCATCTTGGAGGCGGCCACCATTTCCATGGCTTTGGTGATCTTCTTGGTGTTCTCCACCGATTTGATCTTGCCGCGTATTTCCTTGCCTGCTGCCATTGCTGCTCCTTAGCTCGTCAATGGACGGATCAGTACGTGCCGGTCTTTTTGAAGTCGGCGATGGCGGCGGCGAGCTGGGCTTCGGCTTCTTTGTCCTTGTCCAGCGCCTTGCCTGCTTCCATCTTCTGCAGCAGAGCGGCGTGCTTGTCCTTCAGGAAGGCGTGCAGACCGCTTTCGAAAGGCAGCACCTTCTTGACGTCGATGTCGTCCAGGTAACCCTTGTTCACGGCGAACAGCGTGGCGGCCATCAGGCTGATGGACAGCGGCGCGTACTGAGCCTGCTTGAGCAGTTCGGTCACGCGGGCACCGCGGTCCAGCTGCTTGCGGGTGGCTTCGTCCAGATCGGAAGCGAACTGCGCGAAGGCGGCCAGTTCACGGTACTGGGCCAGGTCGGTACGGATACCGCCGGACTGCTTCTTGATCAGGTCGGTCTGCGCGGCACCACCGACGCGGGACACGGAGATACCGGCGTTGATGGCGGGACGGATACCGGCGTTGAACAGGCTGGTTTCCAGGAAGATCTGGCCGTCGGTGATCGAGATCACGTTGGTCGGCACGAAAGCGGACACGTCGCCGGCCTGCGTTTCGATGATGGGCAGT
>NZ_JBPCSJ010000391.1:0-3300 GCF_051007235.1 Hydrogenophaga sp.
TCGCGTGGGAGGGAAGTCAAGGACGTGGCGGCCATGTCAGAAACGACGCCGGAGCGAAGGGGGTTGTGCCAGGGCGGCCGTGGAACCGGCTTGGCCGGGCCACAGGCCGCGTCCCCCTCCCGCAGGAGAGGGGGAAGACGCGCAGCGGCGCAGGGGGTGCTTCATGATCTTGCCAACGCCTCCAGGCAGCGGGCCTTGTGCCCGGAGCCCTGGTCGGGCGGAATCTCGCGGCCCGGCAGGCGCAGGCCGTAGTCCAGCCCCAGGCGGTCGGCCATCAGCACCCAGGCCGTCAGGCGCGACAGGCGCGCCTCGACCTCGTGCGTGCCGGTCTGTGCGAAGTCCAGCCACAGTTGCTGGCGCTGGGTGCTCAGCGCGTCGCGGCTGACCAGGTCGTCGCGGCCGGCGGCAAAGGCCTGGGCGGCTTTTTTCCAGACGATGTTTTTCTGCGGGTCGCCGCGGCGGTAGGCGCGCACGCCGTCGAATTCGCCCGTGGCCTGCACGCGCGCGCTGCTGCTGGCGTGGCCGGGCTGGGGCTGGCCCGGGGGCAGGGGCGGCGGGTGCGCTTCGGGCGCGGGGTAGACCAGCAGCTCGGCCGCGGGGCGCCACACCGTCCAGACGCGAAAGGTGCCCAGCGGGTAGAGCGTGAGCGCGGTCAGCGCGGGCAGCGGGTGCACGCCGCGCCGGGGCGGCGCCCAGGCCACCTGCACCGGGGTGCTGCCTTGTGCGGTCACGTCGGTCCAGCCCAGGTGGGTGTCGGCCAGGCCGCCGTCGGCCAGCACGCCCAGGCCGATGCCGTGGCGCGGTGTCTTGCGTTCGTTGGCCAGCCGCAGGTCCAGCAGCGCGGCCTGCCCGGCGTGCACCGGTGCGGGGGGGCTCAGGTGCAGGGTGAGCCCGCGCAGGTTGCCGTGGCAGATGTGCATGCCCACCACCGCGCTACCGGCCAGCAGGAAGGTGAGCAGGTAACCCAGGTTGAGCTGGTAGTTGATGCTGCCCACCAGCAGCACCAGCAGGGTCAGGCCCAGCATCCAGCCCGCGCGCGTGGGCAGGATGTAGACGTTGCGCTGGTGCAGCGTGAGCGTGTCGCTGCGCGGCAGGCGGTCGTGGAACCAGCGCCGGAAGCGGTTCCGCAGGGTGCGCAAGGGGTTCACGGCAGGGGCGTGGCGTCGATCATGGCCTTGACCTGCTCGATGGCACCGCGCCCCGCGTCGCTCACCGGCACCAGGCGGTGCGCCGCGGTCTGCGGCAGGATGGCGGCGATGTCGTCGGGCGCCACGTAGTCGCGCCCCTGCAGGTAAGCCTGGGCCTTGGCGGCGCGCACCACGGCCAGCGCGGCGCGTGGCGACAGGCCTTGTGCGAACCAGCGGCCCGTGCGGGTGGCGTTCACCAGATCCTGCAGGTAGTCCAGCACCGGCTCGGCCGTGTGCACCGCGGCCACGGCCTGTTGCAGCCGCGCCAGCTCGGCCGGGCTCAGCACCGGCGGCAGCGCATCGACCATGTCGCGCCGGTCGGCGCCGCGCAGCAGTTCGCGCTCGGCCGCGCGGTCCGGGTAGCCCAGCGACAGGCGCATGTGGAAACGGTCCAGCTGCGATTCGGGCAGGGCGTAGGTGCCCAGCTGGTCGTGCGGGTTCTGGGTGGCGATGACGAAGAACGGATTGGGCAGGGTGCGGGTGGAGCCCTCGACCGTGACCTGCTTTTCTTCCATGGCTTCGAGCAGGGCGCTCTGCGTCTTGGGGCTGGCGCGGTTGATCTCGTCGGCCAGCAGCACCTGGGCGAACACCGGGCCGGCGTGGAAGACGAAACCTTCGCGTCCGCGTTCGTAAATGGACACGCCCACCAGGTCGCTCGGCATCAGGTCGGCGGTGAACTGCACGCGCGAGAACTGCAGCCCGAAGCTGCGCGAGAGCGCATGGGCCAGCGTGGTCTTGCCCACACCGGGCACGTCTTCGATCAGCAGGTGGCCGCCCGCCAGCAGGCAGGCCACGCAGTCGCTCACCTGCGGGGCCTTGCCCACAATGACCGTGTTAAGCTGATTCAGCAGTTGTTGGATCTTGGGGTCGGTGCTCATGCCGGCCACCTTACCGTAAAAAAAACGATGAGCCAGGCCACCGGATATTTCACCCACCCCGATTGCTGGAGACACGAGATGGGCGGCGGGCACCCCGAGTGCCCGGCGCGGCTGGACGCGATCCAGGACCGGCTGCTCGCCTCCGGGCTGGACGCGCTGCTGCAGCGCCGCGAAGCCAGCCCGGCCCCGCTGGCCGACCTGGAACTGGCCCATGGCCGCATGCACCTGGCGGCGCTGCGCGGCCTCTCTGACCAGCTGCGCGACGACATCAATGCCGGCGGCCCGACGCACGCGCAGATCGACCCCGACACGTCCATCAACGTGCACAGCTGGGACGCCATCCTGCGCGCGGCGGGGGCGGCCATCGACGCCACCGACGCGGTCATGGCCGGTGAGCTGGCCAACGCCTTTTGCGCTGTGCGCCCGCCTGGCCACCACGCCACGCGCGACAAGGCCATGGGCTTCTGTTTTGTCAACAACGTGGCGGTGGCGGCCAAGTACGCACTGGAGCGCCACGGACTCAAGCGTGTTGCCATCATCGACTTCGACGTGCACCACGGCAACGGCACCGAGGACATCGTGGCCGGTGACGACCGCATCCTCATGTGCAGCTTTTACCAGCACCCTTTCTACCCGCCGTGGGACCATTCCAACGCGGCGAACCTGGTGAACCTGCCCGTGCCGGCCTACACCAAGGGCATGGACGTGCGCGAGCTGATCGACATGATGTGGCTGCCGCGGCTGGACGCGCACAAGCCCCAGATGATCTTCATCAGCGCCGGCTTCGATGCCCACCGCGAAGACGACATGGGCCAGATGGGCCTGGTGGAACAGGACTACATCTGGATCACCGAACGCATCAAGGAAGTCGCCCAACGCCACGCCAAGGGCCGCATCGTCAGTTGCCTCGAAGGCGGCTACGACCTGAGTTCCCTGGCGCGCAGCGTGGAAGCCCACATCCGCGCGCTGGCCGACCTGTGATTGGCGAGGAGACAACAGACATGAGCGAAGACATCCTGCTGCACAGCCGCGACGAGCGCGGCGTGCACACCATCACCCTGAACCAGCCCAAGGCCTTCAACGCCCTGTCCGAGGCCATGATGGCCGCGTTCGGGCAGGCGCTGGACGCGGTGGCCGCCGACCCGGCCGCGCGCGTGCTGGTGATCGCCGCCAACGGCAAGGCCTTCTGCGCCGGGCACGACCTCAAGGAAATGAAGTCCAAGCCCGACCAGGCC
>NZ_JBPCSJ010000392.1:0-1969 GCF_051007235.1 Hydrogenophaga sp.
TCGAACTTCGGCGCCTCGATGCCGGCCAGGCGCGCGGTGCCGTTCTTGGCGGCGTCGCAGGCGATGCGGATCTGCGCCGCGAAGGGCAGCATGTCGGGCGCCAGGCGGGACTGCACGAACACGTTGGCGTCAAAGCCGCGCGCCGCGGCATTGGCCTCGGCCTTGTTCAGGCAGTGCAGCAGGTTGGACAGGGCGGTCTGGAAGACCGGCAGGCTGGCGGACGAGAGGGTGATGGACATGACGGATTTCGGGAGTGTGGACGAAAGCGGCGCATGCTACGCCGCCGGGCCGCCCTCTGCCGGCGTCAGGTCTTGGCGCCCGCCGCGTGCCGCTGCGCAAAGGCCACGTACCAGTCCAGGCAGCCGGGGTTGGCCATGGCTTCGCGGTTGATGACCTTGTCCAGCGGCTGGCCCAGCAGCAGCTTCTTGATCGGCAGTTCCTGCTTCTTGCCCGAGAGGGTGCGCGGGATTTCGGCCACCTGGAACACGTCGTTGGGCAGGAAGCGCGGCGAGAGCGCGGTGCGGATGGCGCCGTTGATCTTGGCGGTCATGGCGTCGTCCAGCGCCAGCCCCTGGCGCAGCACCACGAACAGCGGCATGTAGCTCTCGCGCCCCAGGTATTCCAGGTCCACCACCATCGAGTCCAGCACCTCGGGCAGGGCCTCGACCGCGCTGTACAACTCGCTGGTGCCCATGCGCAGGCCGTGGCGGTTGATGGTGGCGTCGGAGCGGCCGTAGATGACGCAGGAGCCGTCGGGGTGGATGCGCAGCCAGTCGCCGTGGCGCCAGACGGCGCCCGCTTCTTTTTCAAGGTCGCCGCCGCCCGGCTTGCGGCCATGCCCCGCGGGATAGGTGTCGAAATAGCTGCCGATCAGGCGCTGGTTGTCCGTGTCGCCAACAAAGTACAGCGGCATGGACGGGATGGGCTGGGTGCACACCAGTTCGCCCACCGCGTCGAGCACCGGCCGGCCCTGCTCGTCCCAGGCCTCGACCGCGGCGCCGAGCTGGCGGCATTGCATGCGCCCGGGGATCTGCGGCAGGTCGCGCACGCCGCCGATGAACGAGCCGGCGAAGTCCGTGCCGCCAGAAATGTTGCACCACCACATGTCTCGCTGCGCTTCGGTTTGCGCGATGGCGGCGAACTGCGCCGTGCCCCATCGCTGCGCATCCTCCGACAGCGGCGAGCCCGTGGTGCCCAGCGCGCGCACCGCCGACAGGTCACCACAGGTGGACAGGTCCACACCCGCCTTCAGGCAGTTGGCGTAGAACGCCGCACCCGCGCCGAAGAAGCTGACGCTTTCGCGCGCCGCCAGGCGCCAGAGCACGGTCCAGTCAGGGTGGTCTTTGCTGCCGCCGGGGTTGCCGTCGTAGATGACGCAGGTGGTGCCGCCGAGCAGGCCGGCGATCTGCGCGTTCCACATCACCCAGCCGGTGGAGCTGTACCAGTGGTAGCGCTCGCCCCAGCTGTTGGGGTCGTAGCTGCAACCGATGTCGTTGTGCAGCGTGCCCATGGCGCGCTTGACCAGGACGATGCCGCCATGACCATGCACGATGGGTTTGGGCAGGCCGGTGGTGCCGCTGGAGTAGACGATCCACAGCGGGTGGTCGAAGGGCAGCCACATCGGCTCGAAAGCCCGCACCGCCGCGTCGTCGCGTGCGGTGGCGGTGCTGAACGCCGTGCAGGGCTGGGCCGCTTCCATCGCCCGGTCCACGCCCGCCGGCTCCGTGGCCAGGTTGGCGTGCAGCACCACGTGGCGCACGGTCGGCAGCGCCGCGCGCAGCTCGGCCACCACGCCCAGGCGGTCGAAGTCCTTGCCGCCATACGTCACGCCGTCGCAGGCGATCAGCGCCACCGGTTCGATCTGTTTGAAACGGTCCAGCACGGCGTTGGTGCCCATGTCGGGCGCGCACACGCTCCACACGCCGCCGATGCTGACCACCGCCAGGAAGGCGACCATGGTCTCGGGGAT
>NZ_JBPCSJ010000393.1:0-4554 GCF_051007235.1 Hydrogenophaga sp.
ACATAGTGCCGCGAGACCTCGCCCTGGCCCATCAGCGCCACGCCGTGCCCAGCAGCAGGCCCAGGGCCTGCCCGGCATCTTCCCGGGGCAGCGCCGGGGCGTAGACGGCGCGGCGGCGGCCGGTCGGGCCCACCACCTTGGCCACGGCCTCGATCACCCTGTCGCGGCGCAGGTTCCACAGGGTCTGGCGCACGGTGCGCTCGGGCAGCCCGGTGTGCCGCGCCAGGGCCTCGAAGTCACCCGCCAGGGGCAGGGCCTGCAGCAGCAGGCCGCGCGCCTCACCTGCAGGCCGGCCGATTCGGGTGGCTGGGGCTTCGCTCATGCGCCGGCCCGGCGTGCTGGCCTGTTCGCAGGTAGGGCAGGCATGGCAGGCAGGGCCGCAGCAACGGCCCCAGCGCGGCCCACAGGCTCACGGCTGCCGAACTCCCTCACCACGCCATCGGGGCAGGTTTCCTGCACCCAGAAGCCGCCCTGCCCCTTCATGGCCCGCTTGATGGTCTCGTCGGCCTGCTCACGGCCTACCAGCTCGCGGAACAGGTCAACGATCTCGGCGGTGGCCGGCATCAGCTTTCTCATCTCATCTCTCTTTTCCATAGCGTCAGGGGTTGGTTGCGCAAGAAGAAGATGGGTTGCGCGACGGTTGCGGGACACTTGCGGGATAAGTCATTGAAGTTGCGTGGGTTTAGGGAGAACGGGAGAAATTCATCGGCGATTCGATGAGTGAATGGCTGTCTCGCACACACGCGCACGCATGGGCAATCTCGGGAAAGTCGCGCAACTCAAGCAAGATCAACGATTTACAGCGCAACTGACGCGCAACCGTCGCGCAACCTGTCGCGCAACCACGCGCCACACCCGGGCTCATGTCGGCGCCCCGTCACTGCCGGCAAAGTCCCGCAGGTCGTCCTCGAAGCTCTCGACACAGGATCTGGCCCAGGCCCCCTCGGTCATGCCCTCGGGCGGCTGCACCTGACCCGGTAACCACATTCGCAGCCAGGCCCTACCGTTGACCGGTGTGTCCAGCTTCACGCCTTTGCAGCGCACCTTGCCACGCAGCACCTTCTCGACGCCCTTGGAAAACGTCACCTGGGGTGGCGGGAATCTCTCGCCGGTGTTCCTGCTCCAGCGGCTGAACGCCCGATACAGCTGCTCGGTGCTGCACACCCTCAGAGGGAGCGGGAGATAGCCACGCAACCAGTCGCGCGCGAATCGCTCGTGCGGCTTCAGGCCCAGCTCGATCAGGTCGGCCTTCGCGCGGGTCATGGGCGGGATGTCGTACTCGCTGAACGCGCCCATGTCCAGGTTCAGCAGGTAGTGCATGAACGCCTCGGCGCCACCCTGCGCCAGGCAGGCGGCCACGCGCTGGTACAGGCCCTGCTCATCGCGCGGCGGGGTGTAGACGACAAAGTAGCGCCGGTCCCCGACCTCGAGCGCCAGGGGCTGCTGCTCGTTGCTGAGGAACACCACATTGACGTGGTTGCTCTCGGTGCGCAGCGGCATCATCTTGGTGTTGATCTGGATCGTCTCGCCGGTGATAAAGGCCTTGAGCTTGTTCTTCTGGTGATACAGCTCCGCGCGAGCCACCACCTCGTCGCCGATCAGGAACAGCTTCTGACTGGCCCAGTCGTTGAACTTGTCCTCCAGCTGCTCCTGGCCGACGACCAGGGCGTACTGGCCGTAGATCTTGGCCACGATCTCGAAGAGCAGGTTCTTGCCCGCGCCCTGCGGGCCGTGGAAGACCAGGGCGCTGCGCATCTTGGTGCCGGGCCGCTGCAGCGGCAGCGCCAGCCAGCGCAGAGCCCAGGCCATGACGGCAGCCACTTCCTCAGCCGTGTCGGCGCTCTCGCTGCACAGGTAGCGCAGCAGCTCCAGGATGGGCGCGCAGTCGCCCTGGCGCGGCTGCATGGCGCAGCCGTTGAACAGGTTGATCTCAGGCGGCTCCAGCTCCTTGCCGGGCTCGAACACGATGTGCTCGGGGTTGACCATGCGCCGGCTGTCGCTGTTGAGCCAGGCTTTCACATAGTCCGAGCCGAACGCCAGGCGCAGCGCGTTCACGGCCACGATGCGGCGCTGGTCGTCGTCCCAAGCCGTGAGGGTGCCGTAGATCAGCACCATGTGCTGCATCAGCGTGTTCAGGCGCGCAAAGTCGAACGGCTTGTCGCCCTTGGGCTTGCGCTTCCTGGCCCCTCCCCCCTCCGTGGGCGCGCTCGCGCCTTCCGGTGGGGGTGGGAGGTTGTCAATCGCCACGACGTTGTCAGCAGGCACGCGCATGCTTGTTCTCCAGGGGTGCTGCCTGCGCAGCGTCGGCGGCCTGCACCGTGGCCATGACCGAGGCCATCAGCGCGGGCATGGCAGGCCGCAGCTGGCGGCGCACGCAGTTCAGCCCTTCGCGGGCCTGCAGGTCGTTGAAGTCTGTGTCCTTCTCGCGCCGGTTGGCCGGGCGGAAGATCGGGTAGATGTAGTCGGCCCGGCCCACAGCCTTGGCAGCAGCGACAGCCTTGTCGCGGCCCGGGTTGCCCTTGGTGCGGTAGTCGTCATCCGCACACATCAGGATGCGGTTGTCCGGGTACAGCGCGCGCAGCAGCTCGGCCACCGGCAGCAAGTTCCCGGCATCCAACGCCACGAACACCGGCAGCCGGCGCTGCACGGCCATGCGCAGGGTCAGGCCCGTGGCGTAGCCCTCGCAGATCAGCAGCGGCTCACCGGCCACCACCAGGCCCAGGCGCAGGCAGACCCCCGGCTTCTGAAAGCCCTTCGAGAAGCGCTTGGTGCCGTCCGGCCAGATCCGCTGCGTGGCCTTCAGCGCCTGCTCGCGCGGATGGTCGTAGCGCAGCAGCGGGATCACGATGCTGCCATCCGGCAGGTAGCGGCAGGCCTCGGCATCGACGCCTTTGCGCTTGAGGTACTCGCTCGTGCCCGTGCGGCTGGCGCTGGCCCACAGGTCGGCGGCGGTCATGGCAGCACGCTGCGCCTCGATCTCGCGCTGGGCGCGGTCGGCATCGGCCTGGGCCTGCCGACGCTGCAACAGGGCCTGGCGCTCGTCCTCCACAATACCCTTCCAGTCCACCTCGACGCGCCAGCGCTCCTGGCCTCGATGGTTGCCGAAGCTGCCCACGACGACCCACGTGCCGCTGTCGGTGCGCATCTCGCGCAGGCGGTACCAGTGCGCCTTCTTCGGGCCGAAGCGCCGCACCTTGCCAGAGGTGTCCAGCGGCATCGGCGGCGTATCCAGCCCGACGGCCAGCATCTGCCCCAGCACGTCCTGCTGGCCGTTGCTCACGCCTGCGGCTTCCTTGAAGCGGGCACCGAGCCGGTCATCGCCACCGCCAACGCCGCCCGCGCATCGCGCTCGGCCTGCCACTCGGCGGCCCGGGCATCGCAGTTGCGGGGGCGCACCAGGCCGCGGCGGGCCAGGTCGTCGGTGATGGAGTCAATGGAATGCAGGCGCATCGCCTCATCGCCATCACTGGCGGCGCCGCAGAGCCTGACGGCGTCCGGGTAAGGCAGGTGGCGCGACAGGCCCGTAGGCTGGTTCATCATCGTCATGGCTGGTGGTGCGCGGGCTTGCAACGCGCTTGGGTTGGGGTTGCGGGAACACTCACGGGAATCGGGAATTGCGCACGCGGCACCATGGGCACGATTGCCGATCAGCGCGCCGCGCGCCGCTGGTCGAGCTGGTGCCGGGCCAGGGTTTCCAGCGCACTCACATAGCTCTCGCTGAAATCGGGCTCGTCGTCTGGCTTCAGGCGCAGGCCCAGCGCGGCCAGCAGTTCGCAGGCGCGGCGCAGGCCGCTGTCGCTGGTGATCCAGCGGTTGATGGTGCTGTCGTCCACGCCCATGGCGTCGGCCATGCGGGTCTGGGTGCGCTCGGCAATCAGGCGCATCAGGTGCGCTTCGAGGTTGCGCGACTTCTGCGCGAACGACTGCGAGAGTTCAGTCATGACGACACCCACTCCACTGATCACAGCCAGCCTGCTGGCGGGCCAGCACATTGCCACCGCAGTGGCCGACGCCGAATGCTTCGATGCGGCGGCCCTGCTGCACCACGCCATGGCCGTGCAGGTGGCCACGCGCAACGATGCGGCGCGGCATCAGTTCTGCGCCGAGCTGGTGACGACGCTGCAGGTGCTGGCGCTGCAGGGCGCACCGGCCTGCGAGCGCCGCCTGGATGCGCACTGACACTTTGATGGACGAATCACGCATCAAGTGCCCCGGCGGGAAAAGGCGGGTGCCCCGCCTGGGTTACGCTGGACGTTCCCCAACGAACCAGCCCCAGGAGGGCACCCATGGAACAAAAACCGATCCCGGTAGACCAGGCCGCCCAAGCCCTGCACGAAGCACTGGGCGCCGTGCTCATTGCCCTGTGCGACACCATGCCCTTCGAGCAGAAGGACAAATTCGCCCACAACCTGGCCCGGCTGGCGCGCAATGCCGAAGCCCAGGGAAACACGATCCTGGAGACCGTGCTCATCGACCTGCACAACGCGGCAAGTCGCTGACCACCGCGCGCCGGGCCGCCAGCCAGGCGTCAAACCGCTTTTCGATGCGGGGCTG
>NZ_JBPCSJ010000394.1:0-12736 GCF_051007235.1 Hydrogenophaga sp.
GGCCGGTGATGTGCAGGAACAGGTTGAGCTTGGCGGGGGCGCGCACGTCGCGCAGTTGCTGCACGGGCTCGCCCGGGGTGGCGTGGGTCATGGCTGGAAGACGATGCGCAGTTCGGCACTGGGTGCGGGGTCGGTGCGGCGGGCGGTGATGCGGCCTTCGGGCTGCCGCGAGAGGTCGGCCGTCCAGCCGTTGGCGCTGTGCGGCTGTCCGCTGAGCCAGGCGAACAGGGCGGTCACGGGCAGAGCGGTACCGCCCAGCTCGGTGGTCAGTTCGTCCAGGCTGGCGCGGCGGGTGGTCTGCTCCCCCTGGCGCAGCTCGGCGGTGCCCGGCGACCAGACCACCGTGGCCACGGTGTTGCCCAGCGGGGTGGTCAGGGCGAGTTCGCCGGCGTCGGGTGAGCCGGTCAGGTCAAAGCCGGCCGAAAACGACTGGGGTGGCGTGCTCGCCACCTGTACCGCCAGGCGGCCGCTCCAGTGGGCCTGGCCGGGGGGCGGCACACGTAGCGTGGCGCAGGCCACGAGCAGGCCCGCACAGCACACCAGCGCCAGCCGACGGGTGGCGAGCCGCGGGCTGGAAAGACTCATGGTTTAACGCGCAGGCGTTTGAGCGTGGACTGCAGGGTTTCGTTGTCGCTGGCCAGCAGCAGGCCTTCGCGCCAGATTTTCAGGGCCTGCTCGCGCTGACCGCTGACCCACAGCACCTCGCCCAGGTGGGCGGCGATTTCAGCGTCCGGGCGTTTGCTGTAAGCCGCCTGAAGGATGGATAGGGCGCGCGGCGTGTTGCCCAGGCGGAATTCCACCCAGCCCAGGCTGTCCTGGATGTAGGCGTCTTGCGGTGCGAGCTCGACCGCCTTTTCGATCAGCTGCTTGGCTTCGGCCAGGCGCACGCCCCGGTCGGCGAGGGAGTAGCCCAGCGCGTTGTAGGCGTGGTGGTAGTCGGGCTTGAGCGCGATCAGGCGGCGCAGCAGCTGTTCCATGACGTCCGGCTTGCCGGCCTTTTCGGCCATGGAGGCCTGGTCGTAGAGCAGGTCACCATCGTCGGGGTAACGGGCCGCCGCTTCGCCATAGACCTCGAAGGCCTGCTGCCAGGCTTTCATGTCGCGCAGCAGCTGGGCTTCGGCGGCGAGTTTCAGGCGCGCGTCTTCCGGGCGGCGTTCGGGCTGGTTGCGCAGCAGGGCGCGGGCTTGCGCCAGCTGGCCTTGTTTGGCCAGCAGCGACGCGCGGCGCATCTGGGCGGCCATGATGTCGCTGGCGTTTTCGATGCGGTCCAGCCAGGCGTTGGCCGCGGCGTAGTCCTTTTGCTTTTCGGCGATCTGCGCCATGAGCAGGTAGGCCTGTGTCAGGCCGCGCGCGCTGCGCTCGTCGCCCGACTGGCGGGCCAGACCCATGTACCGGTTCAGCGACTGGGCGGCCGCCGGGAGCGCGTTGTCTTGCACCTGCAGGGTGCCTTGCAGCAGCCAGGGTTCGGGCAGCTCCGGCTGTTGTGCCGTCAGCTGTGCCAGCTGGACGCGGGCGTCGGCGTTGCGCTGCAGGTCCAGCAGGATGCGGGCGTACGCCAGCGACACATTGGGCGCGCCCGGTACGCCGCGCGTCGCGGCTTTCAAATGGGCCTGGACGACCGCCTCCGCGCTGGCCTGGCCACGCTCCATGAGTTCCAGCGCCAGCAGGGCGGGGTAGGGCGATGCCGGGTCGGCGGCTTGCCCGGCCTGTGCTGCTGCCAGCGCCTGTGGCACCTGGTCGTTGGCCAGTTCCATGCGGCCCAGTGTGGTCCAGGCAGCCGCGGCGTGTTCGGGCTGCTTGAGAGGGCCCGCCAGGGCCTCGCGCACCACGCGCAGGGCCAATGCTTTATCGCTCACGCGGGCAAAGGTCTGCGGGACGGCGTTGATGATGTCGTTGCGCTCGGCCACGCTGCTGCGTTCGAGCAGGGTGCGCAGTACCGGAGCGGTTTCGCCGGGGCGGTTGAGGGCCAGCAGGATCTGCAGCACAAAGCGGTGGGCATCCACCGACTCGGGCAGGGCCTGCGCCCAGGCCTGGGCGGCGGTCAGCGCAGCGTCTCCCGAGCGGGCCTGCAGGGCCACTTCGACCGCCCGCCGGTAGAGCTGGTCGTCGCGCTGCTTGCGTGCGGCGTCCAGGATGAGCGAATAACCCGCGCCCGGCTCGCCCGCGTTCACCTGCATCTCGCCCAGCAGCAGCTGGTAAAACAGCGGCGCGTTGAGCTGGGAGTTGACCACGGGCTCTGCCACCGTCGGGGTGCTGGTGTTGACCGCCGCTGGCGTTTGCGCCGCGCCGGCTCCGGACAAGGTCAGCAGCACGGCGCCCAGCAGGGAGGCGATCACCGGCGATGCGGCGCGAAAACGCCCTGTGACCTGTTGGGCGGGGCGGTGCAAGGTGTTCATCGGGTCATGATAATGGAAGGGTCTGGGCGCGCCTGGTGTGATGCCCATGTCCCCGGATCGTTCCGGTGGATGCTTCAAAAGCCACCGTCTTATGCCCGAATTGCCCGAAGTGGAAGTGACCCGTCGCAGTTTTGCCGACCGCATCGCGGACGCGCAGGTGGTGGGGGTGCACATGGGCAAACCGCTGCGCTGGCCGCTGGGCTGTGACCCGAAAGTCTTGGTGGGCCGCACGGTGCAGACGGTCGCGCGCCGGGGCAAATACCTCCTCATCCACCTCGACCAGGGCTTGCTGCTGTTGCACCTGGGCATGTCGGGCAGCCTGCAGTTTGCGGCGCAGCTGCCGCCACGCGGTGTGCACGATCACTTTGAACTGGAGACCAGCCGGGGCCGCCTGCGGCTGCACGATCCGCGGCGTTTCGGTGCCGTGGTGCACGCCGAGGCCATCGACGATCCGGTGGCGCGCAAGCTCCTGGGCGGGTTGGGGGTGGAGCCGCTGGAGGTCGGTTTCGATCCTGTGAGCTTCCACGCAGCCCTGCACCAGCGGCGCGCCAGCATCAAGCAAGTGCTGCTGGCGGGCGACATCGTGGTGGGCGTGGGGAACATCTATGCGTCCGAAGCCCTGTTCCGGGCCGGCATCCGCCCCACACTGCGCGCCGATCGGCTGAGCAAACCGCGGGCACTGCGCCTGCACGGTGCGATCGTGGGGGTGCTGCAGAAGGCACTGGCTCTGGGCGGCAGCACCCTGCGCGACTTCTCCAGTGCCCAGGGCGAAAGCGGTTACTTCCAGCTCGACGCCATGGTTTACGGGCGCGAAGGCCAGCCCTGCCGGGTGTGCAGCTCCCCCATCAAGGGCATCCGCCAGGGGCAGCGCTCGACCTTTTACTGTCCGCAGTGTCAAAAGCCCTGAGCGCGCGCCGATACTATGGACACCAGAACCCGATGAGCCGGCCCATGAGCTTCAACCAGGAATTCGACGAACACGGCGCGTGGCGCAAGCAGTTTGCGCTGCGCCTGAAACTCCTGTCGGAGTGGCTGACCGATCACGACCTGCTCGAAGCCGGGGTGCGCGAACGGCTGGACCAACTGCACGCCCAGGTCAAGAACGACAAGATCACGGTGGCCTTTGTGGCCGAGTTCTCCCGCGGCAAGTCCGAGCTGATCAACGCCGTGTTCTTCGCCGGTTACGGCCGGCGCATCATGCCGGCCAGCGCCGGTCGCACCACGATGTGCCCGACCGAGCTGGGCTACGACGCCGAAGTCCCGCCCTGCCTGCGCCTGCTGCCCATCGAGACGCGCCTGCAGCCGCAGTCGCTGATGGACTGGCGCAACGCTCCCGACAAATGGGAGCGCGTGAACCTGGATGTGAACGACCCGCAGCAGCTGGCGCGCGCCATCCAGAAGGTGGCCGAAGTGCGCCGCGTGACGCCGGCCGAGGCTGCCTCGCTCGGGTTCTGGGACGACGAGGTGCCCGACGACAACCCGCCGCTGGGCAGCGACGGCCTGATCGAGGTGCCCAAGTGGCGCCACGCGCTGATCAACATGGCGCACCCGCTGCTCAAGCAAGGTCTGGTGATCCTGGACACGCCGGGGCTCAACGCCATCGGCGCCGAACCCGAACTGACGGTGAGCCTGCTGCCGCAAGCGCATGCGGTGGTGTTCATCCTGGCGGCCGACACGGGCGTGACCAAGTCCGACCTGACCATCTGGCGCCAGCACCTGGCCACGCTGGGCCAGGGGCAGGAGGCGCGGCTGGTGGTGCTCAACAAGATCGACACCATGTGGGATGCGCTGAGTGCGCCCGAGCAGGTGCAGTTGCAGATCGCCGCGCAGCGCACCGACTCGGCCGACATCCTGGGCCTCTCGCCCTTGCAGGTGCTGGCGGTGTCGGCGCAAAAAGGGCTGCTGGCCAAGGTCAACCGCGACGACAAGCTGCTGCAGGCCAGCAACCTGATGGAGCTGGAAACCGCACTGGGGCAGGGCCTGCTGGGGCAGCGCCGCAAGATCCTGGGGGCCGCGGTGGCCAAGGGCATGGAAGCGCTGCGCCAGGAAACCGGTCGCCTGGTGCACACGCGGGCGCGCGACCTGGTCGAGCAGATCCAGGAACTCGAAGGCCTGCGCGGCAAGAACGCGGGCACGATCAAGCAGATGCGCCTGCGCATCGAACAGGAGCAGGCCGACTTCGACGCCAGCGGCGCCAAGATCCAGGCGGTGCGTTCGGTGCACCTGCGCCTGCTCAAAGACCTGTTCGCCATGCTCAGCACCACGCACCTGAAAGACGCGGTGACCGGCCTGGCGCGTGCGCTCAAGCAACCCGGCATCAAGCTGGGCGTGCGCCGTGCCTACGGCCAGACATTTGAGCGCCTGGGTGCCGACCTGGCCCACGCCGACCGCCTGGCCGGCGAGATCCAGTCCATGCTCGAAGGCAGCTTCAAGAACCTGAACGCCGAGTACGGGTTCTCGCTGCAGCCGCCCACGCCGCCCAAGCTGGCGCAATACGGCAAAGACCTGGACCTGATCGAGAAGAGCCACCTGCAGTACCTCAGCCTGGGTAACGCGCTGCGCCTGGCACAGCCGGAGTTTGCCGAGCGGCTGGCGCGTGCGCTCATGAGCCGTCTGCGGGTGGTTTATGAAACGGCGGTCAACGAGGTGGAGCTGTGGAACAAGTCGGCCGCGGCCCAGCTGGACGCCCAGCTGCGCGAGCGCCGCCGCAATTTCGGTCGCCGCATCGAGGCGGTTTCGCGCATCCAGCAGGCCGCGGGCGGGCTGGACGAACGCATCCGCGAATTGCAGTCGCAGCAGGCCCAGCTGCACCTGATGGACGCCAAGCTCGCCGAGCTGACCGACCAGCTGCTGGCCGTGCCGCTGGACGCGCCCGCGCCGGGCACCGAAGCCGTCGCGGCATGAGTCGCACCCCCACCGCCGCGGACACGCCCGTGCCCGCCGGCTTTGCCGAGCGCCTGATTCACTGGCAGCGCTGCGCCGGGCGCCATGGCCTGCCCTGGCAGGGCACCCGCGACCCGTACCGTGTCTGGCTGTCCGAGGTGATGCTGCAGCAGACCCAGGTCAGCACCGTGCTGAACTACTTTCCGCGGTTTCTGGCGCGTTTCCCCGACGTGCAGGCGCTGGCGCAGGCCACGCCCGACGAGGTGATGGCGCTGTGGAGCGGCCTGGGCTACTACAGCCGCGCGCGCAACCTGCACCGCTGTGCGCAGGCGGTGGTGGCCGAGCACGGCGGCGTGTTCCCGGCCCACGCCCACACGCTGGAAACCTTGCCCGGCATCGGCGCCTCCACGGCGGCGGCCATCGCGGCGTTCTGTCACGGCGAACGCATTTCCATCCTGGACGGCAATGTGCGGCGCGTGCTCACACGCCTGCTGGCCTTCGGTGGCGACCTGGCCCAGCCCCCCCAGCAACGGGTGCTGTGGGACCTGGCGCAAGCCATGCTGCCCGCGGCACCCACCGGTGACGACATGGCCGCCTACACCCAGGGTCTGATGGACCTGGGTGCCACGCTGTGCACGCGCAGCCGGCCCCGTTGTGATGCCTGCCCCATGCGCACCCTGTGCCGTGCGGCCGAGGCCGGTGAGGCAACGAAATACCCGGTGAAGACGCGCACGCTCAAACGGCGCCACGAGAGCTGGTGGCTGCTGGTGCTGCGTGCCGATGGCGGCGACGAGCCCCATATCTGGCTGCAGCGCAGACCCTCGCGTGGCATCTGGGCCGGATTGCACTGCACGCCCGTGCTGGCCAGCGAGGCCGAGGCCCTGGCCGCCTTGCCGCCTGGTTGTCGCCCCGAATCGGTGGTTGCGCTGGAGCCGGTGGCGCACAGCCTCACGCACCGCGAACTGCGGCTGCACCCGCTGCTGGTGGACGTGCCTGCCAGCGCGGTGTCCGGTGACGGCCAATGGGTGGCCCTGTCGGGTTTGTCGGCGGTCGGCCTGCCGGCGCCGGTGCGCGTGTTGCTCGACCGCCTGCCGGACTGAGCGGTTCAGGTGCGGGGTTGGGCCGCGGGCCAGGACGCGGCCTCACGGTGGCGCACCCGGGTGGCCCAGTCGGCACCAAACGCCGCGCCCAGCTGTTCGGCCAGGTAAACGGAGCGGTGCTGTCCGCCGGTGCAGCCCACGGCCACCGTCACATAACTGCGGTGGTCGGCCTGCATCTGCGGCAGCCACTGGCGCAGGAACTGGGTGATCTGCTGCTCCATGCGCTGCACGTCGGCTTGCTGCGCCAGGTAGTCGGCCACGGGCGCATCGCGCCCGGTCAGGGGTTTGAGATCGGGCACGTAGTGCGGGTTGGGCAGCATGCGCACGTCGAACACGAAGTCGGCGTCGATCGGGATGCCGCGCTTGAAAGCGAACGATTCGAAGACCAGCGTCAGACCCGCCTGCGCGGTGCCGATCAGGTCCTTGATCTCGGTGCGCAGCCGGGCCGGCAGCAGCAGACTGGTGTCGATCACCTTGGCCTGTTCGCGCAGCTGGCTCAGCAGCTCGCGCTCGTGCTCGATCGCATCGGTCAGCAGGCGGTGCTGGTCGTCGTCGGTGTGGTGCAGGGACAGCGGGTGGCGCCGGCGTGTTTCGGAGAACCGGCGCACCAGCGTGTCGGTGGTCGCATCCAGGAACACGATGCGCAGTTGCACCGCATGGCCCGGCGACTGGCGCAACAGCTCCAGCTGCTCGGGCAGCGCGGGCAGTGAAGCCGCGCTGCGCACGTCGATGGCGATCGCCACCTTGCGTGCGCCGTGGCTCTGTTCCAGCGCGATGAACTGTTGCAGCAGTTCGGGTGGCAGGTTGTCGACGCAGTAGTAGCCCAGGTCTTCCAGAGCGGTCAGCGCGACCGACTTGCCCGAACCAGACATGCCGGTGACCAGCAGCAGATCGATGGTGGGGGCGGTCGTGCTCATGCGGTCAGCAACTCGCGCGCATGGGCCAGGGACACTTCAGACTGCTCGTTGCCACCGAGCATGCGAGCGAGTTCGCGCACCCGTTCGTCGTGGCCGATGGTCGCCACCTGGCTCACGGTCTGTGCGCCGCTGCGCTGCTTGCTCACCAGCAGGTGGTGGTCGGCACAGGCCGCCACCTGGGGCAAGTGGGTCACGGCCAGCACCTGCCGGTCCAGCCCGAGCTGGCGCATCAGCTGGCCAACGGTGTGTGCCACGGCGCCGCCGATGCCCGAATCCACTTCGTCAAAAATCAGCGTGGGCGCTTGCCCCAGCCGGCTGGTGACCACCGAAATCGCCAGGGCGATGCGCGAGAGCTCGCCGCCCGAGGCCACCTTGCCCACCGGTTTGGGTGTCACGCCCGCATGACCCGCCACCAGGAATTCGATCTGCTCGCGGCCATGGGCCTGGGGCTCGTCCAGCGGGGTCAGCGCCACGTCGAAGCGGCCGCCTTGCAGGCCCAGGGTCTGCATGGTGTCGGTGACGGCTTTGGCCAGCCGGGGCGCGGCTTTCTGGCGCTGCGCGCTCAGCGTTTTGAGTTCGGCGTCCAGGGCCTTGCGGGCCTCGCGCTCGGCTTGCTGAAGGCCGGCCAGGTCCAGCGCCTGATCCAGCGCGGCCAGTTCGGCTTTCCATTGCGCCAACAGTTCGGCCAGTTCCTCGGGCGGGCGCCGGTAGCGCCGCGCCAGCGACATCCACAGCGCCAGGCGCTGGTCCAGCGCGTCCAGGCGTGCCGGGTCCCGTTCGGTGTGCCGGCTGTACTGCAGCACGGTGTGCGCGGCGTCTTGCACCTGCGCCAGCGCGGCTTCCAGCGCTTCGATGGGCTGCGCGAACTGAGGTTCGATGTGCGCCTGCGCCTGCAGGGCCGAGAGCGCGCGGTGGATCAGGCTGGCCGCGCTCGGTTCGTCTTCGTCCAGGGCGGCACCGGCCAGCTGGGCCGCGTCCAGCAGGGCCTGGGCGTGGGCCAGGCGGCTGTGCTGGGCGTTGAGTTCTTCCCAGTCGCCAGCGGCGGGCGCCAGCTTGTCGAGTTCGCCGATCTGCCAGGCCAGGCGCTCGCTGTCCTGCTGCAGGCTGGCCTGGCGCGCGCTCGCGTCTTCCAGTGCCAGGCGCTTCTGGCGCCACAAGGCCCAGGCCTGTCCGGCGGCGCGGGTGTCGATCTGGCCGAAACCGTCCAGCAGGCCGCGCACCGCATCGTGGCGCGTCAGGCTCTGCCAGGCGTGCTGGCCGTGGATGTCCACCAGTTCGTTGGCCAGGACCTTGAGCTGGGCCAGGGTGGCCGCGCTGCCATTGATCCAGGCGCGGCTGCGGCCCTCGGTGTCCACCGTGCGGCGCAGCAGCAGACCGTCTTCCACCGCAAAGCCTTGCTCTTCCAGCCACGTCGCCAGTGCGGGCGGGCTGTCGAACTCGACCGCGATTTCGCAGCGGGCTGCGCCTTCGCGCACCACGCCGCTGTCGGCACGTGCGCCCAAGGCCAGTTGCAGCGCATCGATGAGGATGGATTTGCCCGCACCGGTCTCACCGGTCAGCACGCTGAAACCTGTGGCCAGATCAAGGTCCAGCGCAGGGACGATGACGAAGTCGCGCAGGGCGATGCGGCGGAGGCTCATGGGTGTGGAACGAGAGGGTTGTGCAGGACGGATGCGCGTATTTTGACCGCGAATCAGGCCCCCTCGTTCCAGTGCAGTTTCTTGCGCAGGGTGTCGAAATAGCTCCAGCCAATGGGGTGCAGCAGGCGCAGCGTGTGCTCGGAGCGGCGCACCACGATGCGGTCGCCGTGCAGCAGGCTGGTGAGCGACTGCATGTCGAAATTGGCACTGGCGTCCTTGCCCGACACGATCTCCACCGCGATCTCGCTGTGCGAGGGCAGGACGATGGGCCGGTTGGACAGCGTGTGCGGCGCGATCGGTGCCATCACCCAGCCGCCAATGGCCGGGTGCAGCAGCGGTCCGCCAGCCGACAAGGCATAAGCGGTGGAGCCGGTGGACGTCGCGATGATCAGGCCGTCGGCGCGCTGGTTGGCCACGAAATGGCCGTCGACCTCGACCCGCAGCTCGATCATGCTGGCCACGCCGCCACGGTTGACCACCACGTCGTTGAGCGCTGTGGCCTCGAACACGCAGCGACCATCACGCCAGACGCTCGCAGCGATCAGGGCGCGCGGGTCTTCTTCGTAGGCTCCGTGCAGGATGGGTTCGAGCTTGTCGCGGTAGCTGTCGATCGGGATGTCGGTGATGAAGCCCAGGCGCCCCTGGTTGATGCCCACCAGCGGCACACCGTAGCGCGCCAGCTGGCGACCGATACCCAGCATCGTCCCGTCTCCGCCCACCACCAGGGCCAGCTGGCAGGACTTGCCGATGGCCGGCACTCCGAGCGCGGGGTATTGCAGCAAGCCGGTGTTCAGGGCGGTGTCCTGTTCCAGCGAAACATCACAACCTTGGTCGTGCAGGAAATGGGCGATTTCATCGACCGTGTGGCGCGAGCCAGGGGCCTGGTATTTGCCCACGATGGCCACGTGAGGGAAGCGCAGACCCGCAGGGCGGATGCTGTCGTTGGGGGTGTGGCTCATCGGTAAATTACAACACAGCGCCTCCGGCACGCAGGCAAAGGCAAACCCTTGTGCGGCGGTGCGTGTCAAGGCCGGTTGCGTCCGTAAAATGAAGCCATGCTGGATGACCGTTCCAAGTTGCTGCTCAAAGCGCTCGTCGAGCGATACATCGCCGACGGGCAGCCCGTGGGCTCGCGCACGCTGGCCAAAGCCGCGGGGCTGGAGTTGTCGCCGGCGACCATCCGCAACGTGATGAGCGACCTGGAAGAACTGGGCCTGATCGCCAGCCCCCACACCTCGGCCGGCCGCATCCCCACCGCGCGTGGGTACCGTTTGTTTGTGGACACCATGCTCACCGTGCGACGCGAGGCGCTGGCTCCGGTGCCCGACCTTTCCGCGCCGGGCATCGAGTCGGGCCAGCCGCAGCGCGTCATCAGCCACGCTGCGCAGATGCTGTCGAGCCTCTCGCAGTTCGTCGGCGTGGTGATGGCGCCGCGCCGCGCATCGGTGTTCCGCCACATCGAATTCCTCAGCCTCTCCGAGCGGCGTGTGCTGGTCATCCTGGTCTCGCCCGACGGCGACGTGCAGAACCGCATCATCCACACGCAGGTCAACTTCACCCAGACCCAGCTGTTGGAGGCAGCGAACTTCCTGAACGCGCACTACGCCGGGTTGACCATGGAAGACGTGCGCGCCCGCCTCAAGACGGAACTGGATGTCCTGCGGGGCGAAATCGCCGGCCTGATGCAAGCGGCGGTGGAGATCGGCGCCGACAACGACACCTCCCAGGACGAGGTGGTGGTTTCCGGTGAACGCAACCTGCTCTCGGTCAGCGAATTTTCCAGCGACATGGGCAACCTGCGCCGGCTGTTCGATCTGTTCGAGCAGAAAACCCAGCTGGTGCGCCTGCTCGACGTCTCGGCCCAGGCCGACGGCGTGCGCATTTACATCGGTGGTGAAAGCCAGGTCGTGCCCTTTGAAGACCTGTCGGTGGTGACCGCACCCTACGAGGTGGATGGTCAGGTGGTGGGCACGCTGGGTGTGATCGGTCCGCAGCGCATGTCGTACGAGCGCATGATCCAGATCGTGGACGTGACCGCCAAGCTGGTGAGCAACGCGCTCAGCCACAATAAATAACGGTCCCCCAGCCTCTACAATCGCCGGTCGTTCGAGGGGCCGTTAGCTCAGTTGGTCAGAGCAGAGGACTCATAATCCTTTGGTCGTTGGTTCAAGCCCAACACGGCCTACCAAAAGTCGAAAAAACCGTGCTACAATGCATGTCTTCGCGGCTGTAGCTCAGCTGGATAGAGTACTTGGCTACGAACCAAGGGGTCGTGGGTTCGATTCCTGCCAGCCGCACCATATGAATAGCCTGCAGCCAAAAGCTGCAGGCTTTTTCATTTGTGCTCACCGTTCACGGGCGATTGGCCCGATATCCCGAACCGCACCGTTCCGTCATCCATGAGCAAGGCCTTCACCCGAGAGTCCGACCAGGACGACGACGATGACGATCTCCCGACGGTTGCGCCAGCGCCAGGGGGCAAAAATTACATCACCCGTGCCGGTTACGACCGGCTGAGGGCAGAGCTGTTCCAGCTCATCGACGAGGAGCGTCCGCGCATCGTCGAGGTCGTGCACTGGGCGGCCAGCAATGGCGACCGTTCAGAAAACGGCGATTACCTCTACGGCAAGAAACGGCTGCGCGAGATCGATCGGCGCATCCGCTTCCTGACCAAACGGCTGGAGATTGCCGAGGTGGTGGACGCGTCGCTGCACCACGGCGGCGATCAGGTGTTTTTTGGTGCCACGGTCACCTACGCAGACGCAGATGGCAAAGAGACCACGGTCACCATCCTCGGCGTGGACGAGGTCGAGAGTGCGCAGGGGCAGATCAGCTGGGTGTCGCCGGTCGCACGTGCACTGCTCAAAGCGCGCGTGGGCAACGTGGTTCGGCTCTCGGTGCCGGGTGGGGTGCAGGAACTGGACGTACTGGCGGTGCATTTTCCCGTCCCGGCGACCCGCTGAGCGGGCGCCCTTCAGGGTTTGAAACGCTGCGCCTTGAGCACCGAGGTCGTGCGCTGGAGGCTGCGCAGCACATCGTCCAGGTGTTGCCGGTCGCGCACGGCGACCGAAAACCGGATATCGGTGGCCGTCTGTGCGGGTTCGTCGCCCATGTCCACGTGTGTGATGTCGGCTTCTGCCTGAGCAATGGCCGATGCCACGCGGGCCAGCACGCCCTTGCCGTTGGTGACGGTGACCACCACCAGGGTTTCAAACGGTCGAACCGTCTCGTCGGCCCACTCCACTTGCAGGAAGCGTTCGCTGTCCCGTGCCAGCAGTCGTTTGCCGGTCGGGCAGTCTTCGGTGTGCACGATCAGCCCTTCGCCCCGGCCAAGGTAGCCGACGATGCGATCGCCCGGAACGGGCTTGCAACAGGATGCGTACTGCACCGACAGCCCTTCGCTTCCGTCCAGGCTGACCACGCCCTGGCCCGCCGAGTCGTCTTGCCCTGCGGCGTAGCGTTCCGTGCTGATGAGCAGGGCGTCGGGCTTCAGGCCAGTCTCGGCCAGCAGCACCGCCAGCTTTTTGCCCACCATGTTGGCGATGCGTTTGCCGGTACCGATGTCTGACAGCAGTTCGCTGCGCGTTTTGTTGCCGGTGAAACGCAGCAACTTGTCCCAGGTGGCTTTGAACTCGCCCATTTCGTCCGGCAGGGCGGGAATGCCCTCCGAGCGCAGTGCCTGTACGAGCATGCGTTCGCCCAGTTCGTGCGATTTCTCGTGGGCCAGCGTCTTGAGGTGGTGGCGGATCTTCGACCGCGCCCGACCGGTCTTGACGAACGTCAGCCAGGCGGGGTTGGGC
>NZ_JBPCSJ010000395.1:0-2497 GCF_051007235.1 Hydrogenophaga sp.
TGTTGGCGCCGTTGGTGGTGATGGGGTCGTTGATGGAGCGCGGCACCGAACCGAGCGCCGCCTGGTGCAGCACATGGTCGATTCCTGCGCAGGCTTGTTGGCAGGTCTCCAGGTGGCGGATGTCGCCCTCGATGAAGTGGAACCGGGCCCATTGCCCGTTTGTGACCAAAGACTGCACCTCATCGAGGTTGCGCTGGTGTCCCGTGGCGAAGTTGTCCAGGCCCACCACGGTCTGGTCCAACAGCAGCAACTTCTCCAGCAGGTTGCTGCCGATGAAGCCGGCCACGCCGGTGACCAGCCAGGTCTGGGGGGATTGCTGCAGCTGCGCGCAGACGGTCTCGTAAGCGGTGGGGGTGCTCATGGTGTTCACAGGCGCAGGTCGCTGTCCTGGGCGGGCAGGATGTACTTGAGGTCGAACAGCACATGCTGGGTCTTGCCCAGGGCGCGGATGGCGCCGGCGCCCATGGCCTTGAACTCCCGGTGGGCCACCGCCACGATGATCGCGTCGTAGGCGCCGGCCGCAGGCTGCTGCACCGGCGTGATGCCGTATTCGTGCTGCGCCGCCTCGGTGCTGACCCAGGGGTCGTACACGTCGGCCTGCACGTCGTACTCGCTCAGCTCGCGCACGATGTCCACCACGCGGGTGTTGCGCAGGTCCGGGCAGTTCTCTTTGAAGGTCAGGCCCATGACCAGCACGCGCGCGCCCTGCACGTGGATGCGCCGCTGCGTCATGGTCTTGACGAGCTGAGTGACCACGTAGGCGCCCATGCTGTCGTTCAGGCGCCGCCCGGCCAGGATGATCTCGGGGTGGTAGCCGATCGATTGGGCCTTGTGTGTCAGGTAGTAAGGGTCCACGCCGATGCAGTGCCCACCCACCAGTCCGGGCCGGAAGGGCAGGAAGTTCCACTTGGTGCCCGCGGCCTGCAGCACGGCTTCGGTATCGATACCCATGCGGTTGAAGATCAGCGCCAGCTCGTTGATCAGCGCGATGTTCACGTCGCGCTGGGTGTTTTCGATCACCTTGGCCGCCTCGGCCACACGGATGCTGGATGCCTTGTGCGTGCCAGCCGTGATGATCTCGCGGTAGATGGTGTCCACCAGGTCGGCCACCTCGGGGGTGGAGCCGCTGGTGACCTTTTTGATGGTGGTGACGCGGTGTTCTTTGTCGCCGGGGTTGATGCGCTCGGGGCTGTAGCCGGCGAAGAAGTCCGCGTTGAACTTCAGGCCCGAGTGCTTCTCCAGCACGGGCACGCAGTCTTCTTCAGTGGCGCCGGGGTAGACGGTGGATTCATAGACCACCACATCGCCGCTCTTGAGGACCTTGCCGATGGTCTCGCTGGCCTTGATCAGCGGGGTCAGGTCCGGCTGCTTGTGCTCGTCGATGGGGGTGGGCACGGTGACGATGAAGAAGTTGCAGGCTGCCAGATCGGCCGCATTGGCGCTGAAGCGCAGGTGGGCGGCTTCACGCAGCTCTTCTGGGCTGACTTCCAGGGTGTGGTCTTGGCCGCCTTGCAGTTCGGCAATGCGCGCCTGGTTGATGTCGAAACCAAGCACGGGGCGTTTCTTGCCGAACTCCACCGCCAGCGGCAGGCCTACGTAGCCCAGCCCGATGATGGCGATGCGGATGTCTTTCGATGGATGTGGCATGCGATTCGTGTGTACGGTTCGAGACGGTGGGCAGGGTATCACCCGGAGGCCGCGGCGGACAGACGACTTCACCTACCGGGATGATATGGTGCGCACATGCTTGGTTACGACCACCCTGGGTGATGAGAGATCTGTTTTTGACGGAGGAGTGGTTCCGCCTGCTCGCACGTGAGGGGCTGGCGCCGCCGCCCCGAGCGTGCCAGGTGCTGGGCCTGCGAGGCGGTACTGGCGAAGAGGCCCTCGCGCTGCATCTGAAGCAAGACCGGGAGGGGGAGGCGTGGTCTTCGCTGTCCAACTACTACGCTGGTGTGTACGGACCAAGCGGAGAAAGCGCCTATCTGACGGCGGACGATTGGGCGCTGGCTTTGCGGGAGGTCCGTCAATGGCCAGGCGGCGGTGTGCTCCAGTTGAGTCCACTGGATGCCGACAGTGCATGGTTGCCCGCGTTCAAGCAGGGTGCCCGGCGTGTGGGTTACAGAGTCTGGGAGGAGCCGGCTTTTGGTAACTGGTTTCAACCCGTCGAGCCGGGTGTCTATACGGCTTATTGGCAGGCTCGGCCCTCGGCGTTGCGCAACACGGTGGACCGGGCGACGCGAAAGCTGGATCGGGCTGGTGACTGGCGTGTCGAGATCTTTGCAGGTGGTTTGCACGACCACGCAGCCGAAGCAGCCGTGTTGGGCCGCATGACGGACGCCTATCTGCATGTTTATGCCAACAGCTGGAAGCCTCAGGAACCGCGCACGGAGTTCATGCCAGCGTTCATTGCAGTGGCGGCACGCCAAGGTTGTCTGCGACTGGGGGTATTGTGGTTGCAGGGGCGGCCGCTGGCTGCGCAGATATGGTTGGTGTA
>NZ_JBPCSJ010000396.1:0-8048 GCF_051007235.1 Hydrogenophaga sp.
GATGAGGTCACCGGCCTTGAGGCCGGCCCGAAACGCCGGCGAACCCTCGATGGGAGAGACCACCTTGACCAGGCCGTCTTCCATGGTGATCTCGATGCCGACGCCGACGAAACGGCCGCTGGTGCCCTCACGGAATTCCTTGAAGGACTTCTTGTCGAAGTACTGGGAATGCGGGTCCAGGCTGGCGACCATGCCCGAAATGGCCTCGGAGATCAGCTTTTTCTCGTCCACCGGCTCGACATAGTCGGTCTTGACCATGCCGAACACCGCGGCGAGCTGCTGCAGCTCTTCCAGCGGCAGCGGCGCCAGCGTGCCCCGCGCCACGGCCTGGAACTGCACCGTGGTCAGTGCCCCGGCCACCGCACCGATGGCCACCCAACCGGCGATCTTCAACTTCTGACCCATCTCGTTCCCCAATTCAATAGCCCCGTGACGGACGTCACCGCAGCGCTGCGCGGGCCAATATACCCCCTTGGAGGGGGCCGTTGCGGTTCGGTTCCTGGAAGCCGCTGCGCGGTGTCAGGCCTTGCCCTGGCTGGCCACGGCCGCAGCGGCCCGGGCAGCGGCTTCGGCGTCGCCGAGGTAGTAGGACTTGAGGGGCTTGAGGTTCGCATCCAGCTCGTACACCAGCGGGATGCCGTTGGGGATGTTCACGCCCACGATGTCGTCGTCGCCGATGTTGTCCAGGTACTTGACCAGGGCGCGGATGCTGTTGCCGTGTGCCGCGATCACCACGCGCTTGCCGCTGGTGATGGTGGGGGCCAGCACCTCGTTCCAGAACGGCATGACGCGGGCCACGGTGTCCTTGAGGCACTCGGTCAGCGGGATCTGTTCGGGCTGCAGCTGGGCGTAGCGGCGGTCGCCGCGCTCGCTGCGCGGGTCGCTCGCTTCCAGGGCGGGCGGCGGGGTGTCGTAGCTGCGGCGCCAGACCAGCACCTGCGCATCGCCGTACTGCTTGGCCATATCGGCCTTGTTCAGGCCCTGCAGGCCGCCGTAATGGCGTTCGTTCAGGCGCCAGTCCTTGACCACCGGCAGCCAGGTGCGGTCCATCTCGTCCAGGCAGTAGTTCAGGGTGTGGATCGCGCGCTTGAGCACCGAGGTGTAGGCCACATCGAATTCGTAGCCTTCGGCCTTGAGCAGCTTGCCGGCCGACATGGCCTGCGAAACGCCGGTGGGGGTGAGCTCCACGTCGGTCCAGCCGGTGAAGCGGTTTTCGAGGTTCCAGGTGGATTCGCCGTGGCGGATCAGGACGAGTTTGTACATGGCTTGGCGGTGTTGGGATGGTGCGGGTCGGGCTGCCGGCACGGGCTCCCAGGGCGGGTGCCAGCGCAGGTCAGCCGGACATTTTAGAATCTCGGGCTCTTCTGAAAGGTTTCCCTGTGAGTTTCTTCATCGAAAACTGGACCCTGTTTGCGGTCGCCCTGGCCTCTGGCGGGATGCTGCTGTGGCCCACGTTGTCCGGCAGTGCTGGTGCCGGCTCGCTCAACGCCAGCGAGGCGGTGCGCCTGATCAACCGCGAAAAGGCGAACGTGGTGGACGTGTGCGCCCCCGAGGAATTTGCCGCTGGCCACGTGGGTGGCGCCAAGAACGTGCCCCTGGCCGAGCTGGAAGCGAAGCTGGCCGGTGTGGTCAAGAACAAGACCGCGCCGCTGATCCTGGTGTGCGCCTCGGGCATGCGGTCGCGCCGTGCGGTGGCCGTCGCGAAAAAGCTGGGCTACGAGAACGCACACTCGCTCACGGGTGGCATGGGTGCTTGGCGTGCGGCCAGTCTCCCGGTGGAGAAGTGACCCCCCTGCGCCGATGCGCGGCTTCCCCCCAGGGGGACCACGCCTGTGGCCCGGCGAAGCCGGTTCCACGGCTTGTGCTGGCGAAAGCCCGCGCTCCGGTGATGTCTTGAGGTTTTAGGAGTTTTTGCCATGGCCCACGTGAAGATCTATTCGAGTGATTTCTGCCCGTACTGCACACGCGCCAAGGCGCTGCTGCGCGAGCGCGGTGTGCACGATTTCGAGGAAGTCGTGGTCGACGGCAAACCCGACGTGCGCGCGAAGATGACGCAAATCACGGGCCGCACCAGCGTGCCGCAGATCTTCATCGGCGATACGCACATCGGCGGCTGCGACGACCTGCACGCGCTGGACCGGCGCGGTGGCCTGGTGCCCCTGCTGCAGGCCTGACCCCGCTCAAAGCCGCGCCTGGCGGCCAGCGGCGATAATAGCCGCGTGCCCGCTGCGGGAACAGTCTTCCCCGGCGGGTTTTTCTTTGTCCGAACCACCCGAAAGCACCTCATGGCCGACCAAGATCCCATCTTCCAGATCCAGCGCATCTACCTCAAGGAAGCCTCGCTGGAGCAGCCCAATTCGCCCTCCATCCTGCTGGAGCAGGAGCAGCCTTCGGTGGACATCCAGCTGGGTGTCGAAGCCAAGCCCGCGGCCGACGGCGTGTACGAAATCAGCGTCACCGCCACGGTGCAGACCAAGATCCAGGACAAGACCGTGTTCCTGGTCGAGGCCAAGCAGTCTGGCATCTTCGAAATCCGCAACCTGCCGCAAGAGCAGATGGGTCCGATCATGGGCATTGCCTGCCCGCAGATCGTCTACCCCTACCTGCGCGGCAACGTGGCCGACCTGATCCAGCGCGCCGGCTTCCCGCCCGTGCACCTGGCAGAAATCAACTTCCAGGCCATGTACGAGCAGCAGCAGGCGCAGCAATCGCCCGCCATGGCCCAGTAAGTTCCCCCTCTTCGTCGCGATGAGGATCGCCATCCTGGGGGCCGGTGCCTGGGGCACCGCCCTGGCCATCAACGCCGCCGGCCAGCCGGGCGGGCGGCGCGAGGTCACGCTCTGGGCGCGCGATCCGCAGCAGGCGCAGACCATGGCCGAGCAGCGCGAAAACGCGCGCTACCTGCCCGGTCACCCGTTCCCGCCCACCCTGTCCGTCAGCCACGCGGCGCTGGACGGCCCTCATGCGCCGCAGCGCGACGCCGACCTGGTGGTCATCGGCTCGCCCATGGCCGCGCTGCGCGGCGTGCTCACGGCCTTGCAGGGCGTGGTGGTGCCGGTGGTGTGGATCTGCAAAGGCTTCGAGAGCCCGCAGGCCGGTGCTCCGGGCGGTCTGCTGGGGCACGAGGTGTGCGCCGCGGTGGCGCCGGGCCTCAAGGCCGGCGTGCTCAGTGGCCCCAGCTTTGCGCAGGAAGTGGCGCGGGGCCAGCCCACAGCCCTGGTGGCCGCGAGCGACCACGCCGCCGTGCGCGACGCGCTGGTGGCGGGCTTTCACGGCCCCACGCTGCGCGTCTACGCCAACGAAGACATCGTGGGTGTCGAGGTGGGCGGCGCAGTCAAGAACGTGCTGGCGATCGCCACCGGCCTGTGCGACGGCCTGAACCTGGGCCTGAACGCGCGCGCGGCGCTGGTCACGCGCGGTCTGGCCGAGATGACGCGCCTGGGGCTGGCCCTGGGCGCCCGGGCCGACACCTTCATGGGGCTGTCGGGGCTGGGTGATCTGGTGCTGACGGCCACCGGCGACCTGTCTCGCAACCGCAAGGTCGGCCAGCTGCTGGCCCAGGGCCTGAGCCTGTCACAGGCGGTGGCATCACTTGGCCACGTGGCCGAAGGCGTCTACAGCGCCCGCACGGTGGTGCAGCGCGCCCGCGTCCTGGGCATCGAAATGCCCATCAGCGAAGCCGTGGTGGCACTGCTCGAAGGCCAGCTGCAGCCCGCCCAGGCCGTGGCCGCCCTGATGGGGCGCGATCCGAAGGACGAGGCGCTCTGATCTGCTGCGGCAGATGCGCCGGCGCACCGCCGGCGCGCGGGCTGTTCAGTCCAAGATGCGGTGGAACCGGCTTCGCCGGGCCACTCGCATCGCCCCCTTGAGGGGGTGACGGGCGAAGCCCGGCGCGGGGGGGTGGCCTAAATCTCGAAGTTGTCGATCAGCCGCGTGCTGCCCAGGCGCGCAGCGCCCAGCACCACCAGCGACTGCGCCGTGACCGCGTCCTGTGCCGACGGCGGCTGAAGGTCGTGGCGGCGGCGCACCGTCAGGTAGTCGGGCTGCCAGCCGCGCACCGCCAGGGCTCGCATGGCCAGCGCTTCGAGGGCTTCGCGTTTCTCGGGCAGCGCACCCGCCGCGGCCAGCGCGTCGCGCGCCAGGGCGCGCAGGGCCAGCGACAGCTGCACCGCTTCGGCCCGCTCGGTCTCGCTCAGGTAGCCGTTGCGCGAACTCAGCGCCAGACCGTCCGCGGCGCGCTGCGTCTCGCCGGCGATGATCTGGATCGGCATCGCGTACTGCTGCACCATGCGGCGGATCACCATCTGCTGCTGGTAGTCCTTCTTGCCGAACAGCGCGTAGCGCGGGCCCTTGGCTTCCGAGAACACGCACTGGAACAGCTTCATCACGACGGTGCAGACACCGATGAAGAAACCGGGGCGGAAGTGGCCTTCCAGGATGTCGGCCAGGTCCGAAGGCGGTTGCACCTTGTAGACCTGCGGCTCGGGGTAGAGCTCCTTTTCGGGTGGCGCGAACACGATGTCGCAGCCGGCCTGTTCCAGCCGGGTGCAATCTGCCTGCAGCGTGCGCGGGTAGGTGTCGAAGTCTTCGTGCGGCGCGAACTGCAGCCGGTTCACAAAGATGCTGGAGACCGTGACATCGCCCAGTGGCTTGCCGGTGCGCACCAGGGCCAGGTGTCCGTCGTGCAGGTTGCCCATGGTGGGCACGAACACGGGCGAGTTGAACGGTCGCAGCGCAGCGCGCAGGTCTTCGACGGTGTGGACGAGTTGCATGAGGAGAGACGTGTCTTGTCGAGGGGCGCCGCGGAACCGGCTTTGCCGGGTCGCCAGCGCCGCCCCCTTGAGGGGGTAGCGCCGCAGGCGCTGCGGGGGTGGGCCTGTCTACCAGGCGTGCAGGGCGTCGTCCGGGAAGCTGCCGTCCTTGACGGCGGCCACGAAGGCGGCCATGGCGTCGCGCACGCTGTGCGCGCCGTCCATGAAGTTGCGCACGAACTTTGGGTTCTTGCCGAGGTTGATGCCCAGCATGTCGTGCATCACCAGCACCTGGCCTGCCGTGCCTTTGCCGGCGCCGATGCCGATGGTGTGGCAGGTGGGCAGCGCGGTGGTGATGTCGGCCGACAGCACGGCGGGCACCATTTCCAGCACCAGCATGGTGGCACCGGCGTCCTGCAGTTCCTGGGCGTGGGTGCGCAGGGTGCGGGCGGCCGCATCGTCGCGACCCTGCACCCGGTAGCCGCCCAGTGAATGCACGGTCTGTGGCGTCAGGCCCAGGTGGGCACAGACCGGCACGCCGCGTTCGACCAGGAAGCGAACGGTCTCGGTGGTCCAGCCACCGCCTTCGAGCTTGATCATGTGAGCGCCCGCGTGCAGCAACTGCGCCGCGCTGCGCATGGCCTGTTCTTTCGATTCGTGGTAGCTGCCGAACGGGAGGTCACCGATCACCCAGGCCGTGCCTTGCACGCGGCGCAGGCCACGCACCACGCTTTCGGTGTGGTAGACCATGGTGTCCAGCGTGACGCCGGCGGTGCTCGACAGGCCCTGGCACACCATGCCCAGCGAGTCGCCCACCAGGATGCATTCGACACCCGCCGCATCGGCCACCGCCGCGAAGGTGGCGTCGTAGGCGGTGAGCATGGTGATCTTTTCGCCGCGCTCGCGCATCTCCTGCAGGCGCGGCAGGCTCACCGGTTTGCGCTGCGGCAGGGGGGACGCTGCGGGCAGCGTGCCGTAGGGGGTGCCGGTGGCGGGGCTGGACGGATGGTCTGTGCTCATGAGGCGTCTCTCAGGCTCGGGATGCGGCACTATATTCGATCCCGCTATGCTTGCGACCCTATGAAACACCTCTCTGAATATACGGCCGACGACCTGTCCGCACTGGCCCGGGCCGACGTGGCGCGGGCCTTGGCCGAAGACGTGGGAAGCGGCGACCTGACCGCCGCGCTGGTCGAAGGCACACGCCGCGCCCGTGCCCGCATCCTGGCGCGCGAGGCGGCCGTGATCTGTGGTGCACCGTGGGTGAGCGCCGCGGTCGCGGCCTGCGACCCGCAGGCGCAGCTGACCTGGCACGTGACCGAAGGCCAGCGCTGCGCCGCTGACCAGGTGGTGCTGGAGATCGAGGGCAACGCCCAGGCGCTGCTGACGGCCGAACGCACGGCGCTGAACTTCCTGCAGTTGCTCTCGGCCGTGGCGACCAAGACGGCCGTGTTCGTCGACGCGGTCAAAGGCACGCGCGCGGCGATTGTGGACACGCGCAAGACCTTGCCCGGGCTGCGGCTGGCACAGAAATATGCGGTCCAGACCGGTGGTGGCGTGAACCACCGCATCGGCCTGTACGACGCGGTGCTGATCAAGGAAAACCACATCGCCGCGGCGGGCGGTGTGGCGGCGGTGCTCAAGCGCGCGCAGGACACGGCGCCACAGGCGCGCTTTGTGGAGATCGAGGTCGAGACGCTGGACCAGCTGGACGAGGCCCTGGCCTGTGGCGCGACCATGATCCTGCTGGACAATATGGAGGTTTCCACCCTGACGGACGCCGTGCGTCGCAATGCGGGGCGAGCGATTCTGGAAATCTCGGGTGGCGTGAACCTGCAGACCGTGCGGACCTTGGCAGAAACCGGGGTTGACCGCATTTCCATTGGGGCCTTGACCAAAGACGTCAAGGCGGTTGATTTTTCGATGCGGTTTCAGGCTCTGTGACACCGCATCCGTTCTGAGAAGGCAGGCCAGGCCGCCATGAACATGTCTGAATCCAACTCCGCCTCGGCGGGCGACGCGGTCATCGACGTCGAGTACGAGCAGCCAGCCTGCCCGACGCAGCATGCCTGGGCGCGTGTACCGGTCGAGCCCGGGCCCAAGCAGCGCGCGGCGCTGATGGACCGCATCCGTCGCCTGCTCAAACAACGCAATGCGGTGATGGTGTCGCACTACTACGTGCACCCGGACCTGCAGGACCTCGCCATCGAGACCGGTGGCATCGTCAGCGACTCGCTGGAGATGGCGCGGTTCGGACGTGACCACGCCGCGACCACCCTGGTTGTGTCTGGGGTGCGCTTCATGGGCGAGACTGCCAAGATCCTGAGCCCTGAGAAAACTGTGCTCATGCCCGACCTGGATGCCAACTGCTCGCTGGATCTTGGCTGTCCGATCGAAGATTTCAGCGCCTTCTGCGACCAGCACCCCGACCGCACCGTGGTGGTCTACGCCAACACCAGTGCTGCCGTGAAGGCCCGCTCGGACTGGCTGGTCACTTCCAGCTGTGCGCTGGACATCGTCAAGGCCCTCAAGGACAAGGGCCACAAGATCCTGTGGGCGCCCGACCGCCACCTGGGCAACTACATCCAGCGCGAGACCGGCGCCGACATGGTGATGTGGAACGGCTCCTGCATCGTGCACAACGAGTTCAAGGCCTTCGAACTGGCCGCGCTGAAGAAGGATCACCCTGGAGCCAGGGTGCTGGTTCACCCAGAAAGCCCGGCCGATGTGATTGCCATGGCCGATGCGGTGGGCTCCACGTCCGCCATCCTCAAGGCCGCACGCGAGATGGTAGCCACGGAATTCATCGTGGCCACCGACAACGGCATGATGCACGTGCTGCGTCAGCAGAACCCGGGCAAGGTCTTCATCGAGGCGCCCACATCGGGCAACAGCGCCACCTGCAAGAGCTGCGCGCACTGCCCCTGGATGGCCATGAACGGCCTGGCTGGCGTGGCGCGCGTGCTGGAGACCGGGCTCAACGAGATCCACGTCGACCCGGCCCTCATCCCCCGGGCGCGTCAGCCGATCGACCGTATGCTGGCCTTCACAGCCGCACACAAGGCTGGGCACGACGCGGGTGCGCTGGTGCCCAACATTGGCGCGGCATAAGCCCGGGGTCGATTGAAGAGCCACTGCCCGGGTGGGTCGATTGCGGTTTGCCAGCCCGTGTAGCGCTAAGGAAGGTCTGCACAACACCCGCTGCAGTGTGAGTTGATGCACTCGATTTCGGATGGCGGAGATTTCAGGCTTTGAAGGTCGGTTTGGAGGCTGATTTCGCCCCGTTCCGCGGCCCTC
>NZ_JBPCSJ010000397.1:0-2451 GCF_051007235.1 Hydrogenophaga sp.
ATGCCGACCTCGCACAGGTAGCGCAGGCGGGTGTTGATTTCCTCGAACAGCAGCTTGAGCGCCTGCTGTTCGCCGCCCTCACCGCCGCTGCCCGCCAGCGTGGTGGCCAGGTCGTCGAAGAAGCGCCGCAGGCTGGTCAGCGGCATCAGCATCAGGTCGTGCAGGCACAGGCCGGGCAGCGCTTCGAGCTGTGCGCGCGACCATTGCACGCCAGTGGGCAAATAGCGCTTGTCGGCGGGCAGCACCGCGTCGGCCTGCGCCTTCGTGCCGATGCGCCAGAGCAGGCTGTCGGTTTTCAGGCGCGCACCGCCGCAGCTGGGGCATTCGGTGTAGCTGCGGTACTTGGACAACAGCACCCGGATGTGCATCTTGTAGGCCTTGCTCTCCAGGTACTCGAAGAAGCGCGCCACGCCGTACCACTGCTTGCCCCACTGGCCGTCTTTGTAGGTCGGGTTGCCGCCGATCACCCACTGTTTCTGCTCGGGCGTGAGCTTGTTCCAGGGCGTGTCGCGCGGGATACCAGCCGCTTCGGCGTGGCGCATCAGGTCGTCCTGGCATTCCTTCCACGCGGGCGTCTGGAACACCTTGACCGCGCCGTTGCGCAGCGTGATTTTTTCATCCGGGATGACCAGGCCGTAGTCCACGCCGATGACGCGACCGAAGCCGCGGCAGGCCTCGCAGGCGCCGACGGCGGAGTTGAAAGAGAAGGCCGAGGGCGTGGGCTCGGTGTAGCGGATGTCGCTTTCCGGGCAGTGCAGCCCCGTCGAAAAACGCCAAATCTCAGGCTCGCCTTCTTCCTTGAGCACATAGACCATCAGCTTGCCGGCGCCGCGCTTGAGGCCTGCCTCGATGGCCTCCATCACCCGCGCCGGTTCGGCGTTGCCCAGGCGGAAGCGGTCGGCCACCACGTCCAGCAGTTTGACCGCCTCGATCACCGGCTTGGGCTTCTTGCCCTTGGCGGGCGCTTCCTCTTTGGCTTCGCGCTGCACGATGCGCTCGGCCTGCACGCGGGTGTAGCCACTGGCCGAGAGCCACTGCTCCACCTCCTCGGGCGTGGTCGACGCGGGCAGCTCGACCGGAAAGGTCACCACCAGCCGCGGATCGCCCTGTTCGGCGCAGCGCCGCTGCAGCTCCGCAAAGATGGACTCTGGCGAATCGTGCCGCACCGGCAGCGCGGTGGCGCGGTCGAACAGCTGGGCGCCGCGCGCGAACAGCAGCTTGAGGTGGTCGTTCAGCTCGGTCATGGTGCCAACCGTCGAACGTGAGGAGCGCACCGGGTTGGTCTGGTCGATGGCAATCGCCGGCGGCACGCCTTCCACCTTGTCCACCGCCGGCTTGTCCATGCGGTCCAGGAACTGGCGCGCGTAGGCGCTGAAGGTCTCGACGTAGCGGCGCTGGCCTTCGGCGAACAAGGTGTCGAACACCAGGCTGGACTTGCCCGAGCCGCTGGGGCCGGTCACCACCGTCAGCTCGCCGGTGCGAATGTCCAGGTCGATGTTTTTGAGGTTGTGCTGGCGCGCGCCGCGGATGCGGATCAGCCCCTGGGCGCCCCCGTCGGCGTCCTCGGAGGTGTCGGGCTCGTTCGCGGGGCGGAGATCGTCGGACATGCAGGCCTTCCTGAAGGGGAGGCAAACATTCTAGGAGCCGCGCGCCCGCTGCGCAGGCCGCTACGTCATTCCCCTGATGTGCCGCGCCCCACGCGACTCCTACACTGCCAGCCTCGTTGGAGACCTGCATGAACAAGACACCGCTGTGGCTGGCCGCACTCGGCTGCGCCCTGATGAGCACCACCCCCACATGGGCGCAGATCCGCATCGGTCAGCCCTCGGGCTTCACCGGTTCGGTGGCGGCAGGCGTGAAGGAAAACACCCAGGGCGCCCAGCTCTACCTGGACGCGGTCAACGCCCGCGGCGGGGTGAACGGCCAGAAGATCGAGCTGCTGTCGGTGGACGACCAGTTCGACCCGAAAAAGACGGTGGAGGTCGCGCGCGAACTGATCACGAAGCAGAAGGTGGTTGCCCTCTTCCTGAACCGCGGCACGCCGCACGCCCAGGCCCTGCTGCCGCTGCTGGCCGAGCACCAGGTGCCGCTGGTGGCGCCCAGCACCGGCGCCATGGCCCTGCACCAGCCGGTCAACCCCTGGGTGTTCAACGTGCGCGCCACCTACCAGCGCGAAGCGGCCAGGGCCATCGAACACCTGGCCAGCATCGGCATCACCCGCATCGCGGTCTGGCAGACCGACGACTCCTTCGGCGCCGATTCGGCCGCGGGCGCGCTCAAGGGCTTCGAAAAGGCCCAGCTCAAGCCCCTGCTGCAGGAAAAATTCCCGCGCGACAAGCCCGACTTCAGCGCGCTGGCCCAGGCGACGGCAGGGCAGCAGGCCCAGGCCGTGATGGTGATCGGGTCCGCTGGCAACACGGCCAGCGCGGTGAAGGCGCTGCGCGCGGCCGG
>NZ_JBPCSJ010000398.1:0-21611 GCF_051007235.1 Hydrogenophaga sp.
GCCTGCAGGATGGCCAGCAGGTCCTGCGGCGTGGCGCCCAGGGCGTTGAGCACGCGCACCACGTCGGCCAGTTTGGGGGCGGCCTCGACGTTGATCAGCTCGCCCTTGTCCTTGGCAATCGAAATGTCGGCTTTTTCGGCCTGCACGGTCTGCCCGCCCGACAGCGGGTTGGGCTGGCTGACCACCGGGGTGGAACTGATGCTGACCGACAGGTTGCCGTGGGCCACGGCACACGCACCCAGCGTGACCGCCTGGTTCATGACGATGGAGCCGGTGCGCGAATTGATGATGACCTTGGCCGCCGGGGCGGTGGTGGTGATTTCCAGGTCTTCCACCTGGGCCAGGAAACGCACCCGGGCGTCGGGGCTCTGGGGGGCGCGCAGGCGCACCACGCGGCCGTCGATGGCCGAGGCCGTGCCCTCGCCCATCTGCAGGTTGATGGCGTCGGAGACACGGCGTGCGGTCTGGAAATCGCTGGACTGCAGGCCCAGGTCGATGGTCTCGCCCAGCGCGAACGGCGTGGGCACGCTGCGCTCGACCTGCGCGCCGCCGGGGATGCGGCCGGCGCTCAGGTGGTTGATCTGCACCTTGCTGCCGCCGGCCGAGGCGCCCGCACCGCCGACCAGCAGGTTGCCCTGGGCCAGCGCATAGATCTGGCCGTCCGCGCCCTTGAGCGGGGTGGTGATCAGGGTGCCGCCGCGCAGCGACTTGGCATTGCCGATGGAGGACACGGTGGCGTCGATGCTCTGGCCCGGCTGGGCAAAAGCGGGCAGCTGTGCGGTGACCAGCACGGCCGCCACGTTCTTGAGCTGCATGTTGGCGCCGGGCGGCAGGTTCAGGCCCTGCTGTTGCAGGTAGTTCTGCATGCTCTGCGCCGTGTAGGGCATCTGGGTGGTCTGGTCGCCGGTGCCGTCCAGGCCCACGACCAGGCCGTAACCGGTCAGCTGGTTGCTGCGCACGCCCTGCACCGCGGCGATTTCCTTGATGCGCACTGCCTGCGCGTCGAGCGGGAAGCCCAGCCAGACCAGGGCACCGGCGGCCAGCAGGGCACACCACAAGGCGCGCAGCAGGCGCTGGCGGCGCCGTTCAGCGGCCGAGGCGCGGGCCGCGAACAGGGTGCGTTGCGTGAGGGCTGGCATGGGGAACACCGAGCGTTGGAACTTCATGCCCCCAAGGTTAAAAAACTTTAGAAGGGCATAACGCTCAAAAAGAACCGTGACAGCCAGCCTATTGCTTGCACTTCACCCTGCGCGCCCTGGTTCCGGGACGCGATGCGTGCGTTGGCCACCTGGGTCGAGGCCACCACATTGCCCGGGCGGATGTTGCGCGGGTCCACCGTGCCCGAGAAGCGCAGCACGTCCACGTTTTCGTTCACGCCGATCTGTTTCTCGCCGGCCACCAGCAGGTGACCGTTGGGCAGCACCTCCATGACGGTGGCGGTGATCGAGCCTTCGAACTTGTTGGCGCTCTCGGTGCCGCCCTTGCCGCTGAAGGTGTTGGTGGACGAGGCGGTGGCGTCGAGCTTGGCCAGCTGTGCCGCCTTCATGAACGGTGCCGCCGTGACGGAGGACGAGACATCGCCCGCGCGGTCGATGCTGGACGACGACTTCTGGCTGGCCGTGACGTTCTCGGCGATCTGGATGGTCAGCGAGTCGCCGGGCAGGCGCGCGCGCGGGTCTTCAAACGCCGGGCGGTAGGCGACCGGGCTGAACAGGCTGCCGGTGACCGCGGGCGCCGCGGGTTCGGCACGGTAGTGCACCGGCTGCGCCGGCGCCACATCCACCTGCGGGCTGTTGCGCAAGGTGGCACAGCCCCCGAGCGACAGGCCCAGGGCCAGCACGGCGGCAGAAGAAAGAAGGGTGCGTTTCATGGCATGTCCTGGTGAGTGCCGGAGAAGAAGGTGCAACGACAGCCGTGCCTTGTTCCAGGGCGCCGTGGAACCGGCTTCGCCGGGCCACCAGCGCCGCCCCCTGGGGGGTGACGCCGAAGGCGGCGCGGGGGGAATCAATCTGTGCGGCGCGGGGGGTTACAACTGACTCAAGCGTTGCAGCATCTGGTCCGAGGTGGTGATGGCCTTGGAATTCATCTCGTAGGCGCGCTGGGTCTGGATCATGGTCACCAGCTCCTGCACCACGTTGACGTTGGAGGTTTCGACGAACCCCTGCATGACCGTGCCCATGCCCGCGGTGCCGGGTGCGCCGGTGATGGGGTTGCCCGAGGCCAGGCTTTCGCTGAACAGGTTCTGCCCGCGCGGCTCCAGGCCGGCCGGGTTGATGAAGTTGGCCAGCTCGATGTTGCCCACCTGCTGCGGCGTCGCCTGGCCCGGCATCTTGGCCGTGACCACGCCGTCGGCCGAGACGGTGATGTTCTGCGCTTCGGCCGGCACGGTGATGCCGGCGGTGAGCGGGTAGCCACTGCTGGTGACCATGCGGCCCTGGGCGTCGAGCTGCAGGCTGCCGTCACGGGTGTAGCCGGTGGTGCCGTCGGGCATGGTGACCTGCAGGAAACCGCTGCCGTTGATGGCCAGGTCGAGGTTGTTGCCCGACTGCTGCAGGCTGCCCTGCGTGAACGAGCGGCTGGTGGCCACGGTGCGCACGCCCAGGCCCAGTTGCAGGCCGGTGGGCAGTTCGCTCTGCTCGGAGCTGTTGGCCCCCACCTGGCGCAGGTTCTGGTACATCAGGTCTTTAAACACCGCGTTGGCGCGTTTGAAGCCGTTGGTGGACACGTTGGCCAGGTTGTTGGAAATCACGTCCAGCTGGGTCTGCTGGGCCTGCATGCCGGTCTTGGAAATCCACAGCGAATTGATCATGGTGTGCTCCGGTCAGAAAGGAAATCAGCCATTCAGGCTGAGCAGCTGGGCTGCGGTCTGGTCGTTCTTCTCGCCGTTCTGCAGCATGCGCATCTGCACCTCGAACTGGCGCGCCACGGCGATCATCCCGACCATGGCCTCGATGGGGTTCACGTTGCTGCCTTCGAGCGCGCCGCTCTGCACGCGGGCGGTGGCGTCGGCGTTCAGGGTGTCGCCCTGCACCGGACGGAACAGGCCGTCCTCGCCGCGGCGCAGGCGGTTCTCGTCATCGGGCGTCACCAGCTTGAGCCGGCCCAGCGCCTGGCCCGGCTGGCCGGGCACGCGTGCGGTGACGGTGCCGTCTTCGCCAATGTCCACCTGCGCGCCGGCTGGCACGGTGAGCGGGCCACCGTCGCTGAGCACGGGCAGACCCTGGGCGCTGACCAGGGTGCCGTCGGGGTTGACCTCGAGCGCGCCGGTGCGGGTGTAGGCCTCGGTGCCGTCCAGGCCCTGCACGCTCAGGTAGCTGCTGCCGCGCACCGCCACGTCCAGGTTGCGGCCGGTGTTGGTGACCGGGCCTGGCGCGTCCGAATGGCCGGCCGTGGCTTCGAGCGCAAACACCCGCGAGGTGGTGCCATCGCCGCGCACCGGCACCGCGCGGAACGTGGCCAGCTCGGCGCGAAAGCCCGGCGTGGACGCGTTCGCCAGGTTGTTCGACAACAGCTGCTGGCGGTACTGCGCAGCGTTGGCACCGGTCATCGCGGTGTAGATCATGCGGTCCATGGCGGGCGATCCGAAGGGTGTGTGAAAGAGAGAGCGGTGACGGAGACGGTGGTGCGCCGCGCGAAGTGTCTTGTTCCAGGGGCACCGCGGAACCGGCTTTGCCGGGCCGCCAGTGCCGCCCCCTTGAGGGGGTCGCGCGCAGCGCGGCGGGGGTGTTACCTCATATTGAGCATGGTGGACAGCACCTGGTCCTGCGTCTTGATGGTCTGCGCGTTGGCCTGGTAGGCGCGCTGCGCGGACATCATGGCCACCAGTTCGCCGGTGATGTCGATGTTGGAATCCTCCAGCGCACCGCTGCGCAGGCCGCCGAACTTGCCTTCACCGGGCGCGCCGTGCACCGGCTCGCCGGTGGCGTAGTTGGCTTCCCAGTTGCCGTTGCCGGTGGGCTGCAGGCCCTGCACGTTGCGGAAGTTCACCAGCGCGATCTGGCCGGCCGCGCGGGTCTGGCCGTTGGAGTAGCTGGCGGTGATGACGCCACCCTCGTCGATCTTCAGGCTGGTGAGTTCACCGGGGCGGTAGCCGTCCTGCGTGAGGTTGGTCACCGCGAAGTCGATGCCGAACTGCGTGGCGTTGCCGTAATCCAGCGTAGCGCTGAACGTCACCGCAGGGTTGTTGGGTGATGCCAACGTGATCGGCGGCATGGTCGATGTGGCCGTGTTCAGCGTGCCGTCGTCCTTGAACCGCAGCACGGTCGGCGGCGTGGACTGGGCCAGCGGGCCACCGTTGACACTCCGGTACACCGTCCACTCGTTGTTGGCGGTTTTCTGGAACGCCAAACCCACCGGCACTTCAAGACCCTGTGGGTCGTACGCGACGACCGACGTGCCGTACTGGGACAGCGGCGTGTTGGGGGTCACTGTGTTGAAAATGGGCGCCCGCGCGTCCAGGTTGAACTCGGTCTCGATCTTGGACGTTTTGTTCGCCGGAATGGGTCCCCCAGTGGGCAGGCTCAGCGGCTGGGTGGTGAAGCTCAGCCGGGTGCCGAATTCGTCGGTCGGGTAGCCCATCAGGTTGGAGCCCTGGTTGTTGACGATCTCACCTTCGTTGTTGAGCTTGAACATGCCGGCGCGGCTGTAGGCCATGGTGCCGTTGGGCATGGTCAGTTCGTAGAAGCCGCTGCCGTTGATGGCCACGTCCAGGTCGTTGCCGGTGACGGTGACGTTGCCCTGGGTGAACAGTTGCGTGACCTTGGCGACCGTCACGCCGATACCGGAGTTGACCCCGCCCGAGGAGCCGATGGAGCTGGCGTAGAGCTCGGCGAACTCGGCGCGCGAGGCCTTCATGCCGACGGTGGAGGCGTTGGCGACGTTGTGTCCGATCACGTCCAGGTTGCGGCTGGCGGCGTTGATCCCGGAGAGTCCTTGCTGGAATGCCATGGTGCTGTCCTTGAAGAAGGTATGGGGTGGTGTGTGGCGAAGAGGGGTCGGGGTGCGGTCACATGAAGGCGTCGACCTGGTCGTAGGTCATGCGCTGGCCATTGGCCAGTTGCAACCTCATGGCGCCGTCCTGGAAGCTGACGGCCGAGACCGGCACCAGCGACTTGGGTGTGGCGGTGACGGCGCCGCTGCTGTCGGTGGCGCGGATGGAAAAGCCCTTGACCTTGGATGTGTCCACACCGGTGGCGTCCCAGCCGAAGGCGTGCTGGCCGGCCTTGAGCGCGCCCAGCTCGACGCTGTCGATCACGGCGCCGTTGGTGCCCACGATGTCGATCACCACGTTGCTGGCGTCCTTGTCCAGTTGCAGCGCGCCCTGCGCGGCGTCGCCGTCGATGTAGAGGCTGCTGCCGTCGACCACGGCATGGCGGCCGATCAGCGACGTGCCCTGCATGGACTGCATGGCGTTGTACTGGTCGGCCATGCCCTTGAGCGTGTCGTTGAGCTGCTGGATGCCGCTGACGGTGTTGATCTGCGCCATCTGCGTGGTCATCTGCGCGTTGTCCATCGGGTTCAGCGGGTCCTGGTTGTTCAGCTGCGCGACGAGCAGCTTGAGAAACCGGTCCTGCGAGGCCTGGGCATCGGTGGCGTTGTTGGTCTTGACGGCCGTGGTGCTGCCCACGGCGGTGCCGAGGTTGCTGAGGTCCAGCGGGCTGGCGAGCATGGTCATGGTTCAGTCCCTTTCAGGTGAGGTTCATTGCCCCATCTGGAGCGTTTTCATCAGCAGGGTCTTGGCCGTGTTCATGACCTCGTCGTTGTTCTGGTACGAGCGCGAGGCGGAGATCATGTTGACCATCTCCTCCACCGGGTTCACGTTGGAATGGGTCACGTAGCCCTCGGCGTCGGCGCTGGGGTGGCCGGGGTTGTGCACCCGCTTGCCGGGCAACTGGCTTTCGGTGATGGTCTGCACCTTCACGCCGGCGCTGCCGGGGTCGTTCATCGGCACGGTCTGGAACACCACCTGGCGCGCCTTGTAGCTCTGCCCGTCGGGGCCGGCCACAGCGTCGGCGTTGGCGAGGTTGGAGGCCACCACGTTCAGGCGCTGCGCCTGCGAGCTGATGGCACTGCCCGAGACACCGAAGATGGAAAACATCGACATGGGATAACTCCTTCAATGCGTCATCACTGGCCGGAGATGGCGCTGAGCATCGTTCTGACGTGCCCGTTGATGAACCGCAGCGTGGACTCGTAGCGGATGCTGTTGTCCACGAAGTTGGCGCGCTCGCGGTCCAGGTCCACCGAGTTACCGTCCTGGCTGGGTTCGGTCTGCACGGTGTAGGCCAGCTCGGGGTTGAGCGGGTCGGCCTGGCCCAGGCGCAGGTGGCGCGCGTCGGTGGTGCTCACGGCGGAGCGCGGCACGCCGCCGGCGGCCGTCTTGAGCGCCTGCGCGAAGTCGAAATCGCGGGCGATGTAGCCCGGCGTGTCGGCGTTGGCGATGTTGCTGGCCAGCACCTGCTGGCGCTGCGAACGCAGCAGCAGCGCGTTCGACTGGAAGTTCAGTCCGGCGGTCAGCTGATCGAGCATGGTTCGGCTCCTGGCAGGGTGGGAGGGGGCGGCAAAAGCGCGGGCTTTCACCGGCGTGGAGGCAAGTATGGAAAAACTTGAGGGTCGCCAATGGCCGGAACAAGCGCCGCTTTTGCGGGCATTTCCCTGCTTTGTGCTGCGCCCCCGCGACCTACAGTGACCGCCATGCCGCAGCCCGGCCCCACCCCGTGGACCGCCCTGTCCCTGCCACCACACACCAACCGATCCGCCATGCCCACCCCCCATCTGCGCGTCATGCGCCGCCTGCACGCCCCCCCGCCGCCCAGCGCCTGGGCGCTGGCCACCCTGGTGCTCGCGGCCCTGTTTCTGTGGCCCGTGGCCAGCCACGCCCAGACCGCCGAGCTGGGTGGCCTGGAGCAGCTGGCGCGCGACTTCGTGGCCCCCGCCATGAAAGGCTCGATCGCGCCCGCGGGCGAAGCGCCGCTGCGCCCGGAAGTGGTGGTGGGCACGCTGGACACCCGCCTGCGCCTGGCGCCCTGCAACAAGGTCGAAGCCCACCTGCCCACCGGCACCCGCCTATGGGGCCGCAGCCGCATCGGCCTGCGCTGCGTGGACGGGCCGACCCGCTGGAACGTGTTCGTGCCGGTCACGGTCAAGGCCTGGGGGCCGGCTTGGGTGCTCCGGCACCCGGTGGCCAGCGGCGCCACGCTGTCTCAAGACGACGCCGAAATGGCCGAAATCGACTGGGCGGAACAGCCGGCCAGCGTGCTGGCCAGCCCGGCGCTGTGGGTCGGACGCCAGGCCGCCTACAGCCTGCAACCCGGCCAGGCCCTGCGCCAGAACATGGTGCGCGCCGCCCCGGCCTTTGCCGCCGGCGCGATGGTCAAGGTCAGCAGCGCAGGCACCGGCTTCCAGGTCGTGGTGACCGGCGAGGCGATGGCCCCGGGCATCGAAGGCCAGCCCACCCGGGTGCGCCTGCCGGGTGGCAAGGTGGTCAGCGGCCTGGTCCGCGACGCCCAGACCGTGGAAATCGACCTCTGATCAAGAGAGATGGTGGCCCCCACGCTCCACCGCTGCGCGGGTCGCTGCCCCCCAAGGGGGTTGGGCCGGCCTTGGGGCGGCCCGGCGGCTGGCCCGATGGCCCCCACGCTCCACCGCTGCGCGGGTCGCTGCCCCAGGACTGGGAAGGGGCCCGGTCCTTGCCGGGTCCGGGGGCTGGGCCGGTCTTGGGGCGGCCCGGCGGCTGGCCTGGAGGCCTCACCGCTACGGCGGAGCGATTTCGTGAAACACTCCACAAAAAAGGGCTCAAGTCACCCCGTTGATGTGCCGATAGCCTTTTCACAACGCCCCACCTACGGGGTTTGGAGAGTGAAATGAAAGTCGATTCTTCACCGGATTCGTACATTGGTTCCGTCGCCGGCGGCCCTCAGAAGGCGGCCGAGCAGCGCCCCACCGCGGGCGCCGAAGCCGCCGCAGCGGCTGGCGCGGCGACGAAACCCCAACCCGCCGCCGGCGTGACCGTCACGCTGTCGTCTGCCACCAGCCAGGCCGTGTCCGGCACCGGCGGCAGCAACAGCGACGTGTTCAACGCCGACAAGGTCGAGGCCATGAAGGCCGCCATCGCCGATGGCAGCTTCCAGGTCAACGCCGAAGCCATCGCCGACAAGATGTTGTCCAACGCGGCCGAAATGCTCAGCGGCAGCCGCGGCTGACCGCAGCGCTGATCGGCCTTCACACCACAGAGGCCCGCCCATGAACGCCAACGCCCCCAAGCCCCACCCCTGGATCGCCGCCCTGCAGACGGGGCTGGATGGACTGGAGGTCGCCTTGCTGGCGGGTGATGCGGCCGGCGTGGAGCGCGCCAGCGCCCAGGTGCAGGGGGTGCTGCAACGGGCCCCCCGAACGGCCGAATTCGCGGTGCCCGGCACCCTGCGCGCCGACATGGAACGCGCCGCCCAGCGCTTTGGCCAGCTGCGCCAGGCCGTGCTGCGCGCGCAGGCGCAGAGCCAGCGCTCGGTCAAGAGCATCCTGCCCCACTCGGCCCAGCCCACCTACGGCGCCCAGGCCGGCCGTGGCTACGGCAGCACCGGCGGAGCCGGTCAAGGCTACCTGCGCGCCTGAGCGCTCGGCGCCCTCCGGGTGCCCCACCCTCCGATGACGTCCCCCCCTGCCCGGCCGCCCATGGCGCCCGGACCCGCGGGCGCTGGACCCACGGCGTCGCTGGCACGTCCATTGCTGTATACACATCGGCACACAGTCATCGGCCGATTTGGCCTGCAAATGGTGCGAGCCGCTGCCGAACATGGTGCACACCTGCATTCCTTGCACCTGAATCTGTAGCAAGCCGCCCTTGTCGGCCAGCTGTCCTGCGTGCCGCATCCCTTCCTCCACGCAACGGACGTCACCCATGAAACGCATCCCCACCGCCCTTCGCACGCTGGCCACCGCCACCCTCCTCGCCACCCTTGCCCTGGGCGCCCAGGCGCAAAGCAGCGTCAATGTCTACGGTCTGATGGACCTGAGCCTGGGCAGCACGAAGGCGCCCGGCGGCGCATCCACCACCGCGGTCGATTCCGGCAAGATGACCACCAGCTACTACGGCTTCGGTGGCCGTGAAGACCTGGGCGGCGGCCTGGCCGCCACCTTCCGCATCGAAGGCTTTCTGCGCGCCGCCAGCGGTGACGCCGGCCGCTTCACCGGCGATCCGCAGTTCTCGCGCACCGCGTCGGTGGGGCTGAGCAGCGCCGGCCTGGGCAGCCTGACCCTGGGCCGCCACACCACGGCGCTGTTCGTGTCCACCCTGGGCTTCAACGCTTTTGGCGATTCGTTCGGCTATTCGCCCTCGATCCGGCACTACTTCACCAGCGGCACCACCACCGGTGACTCGGGCTGGAGCGACTCGATGGCCTACAACAGCCCGGTCTGGGGTGGCTTCAAGGCCGGCGCCATGGTCACCAGCAAGACCGGCAATGGCGGCAACTGGAGCGTGAACCTGGGCTACGGCGCGGGCCCGCTGGCGGTCAGCCTGGTGCACCAGCAGGTGAAGAAAGATGGAGCGGCCGCCGTGGCCGACACCGACACCACGCAGCTGGGCGCGTCGTACGACTTCGGCGTGGCCAAGGCCTTCCTGCAGCTGGGCCAGGTGGACAACGCCACCACCGGCAACGACTACACGATCAGCGGCATGGGCGCGCGCGTGCCGCTGGGCGCGGGCGCCGTGATCGCCCAATACGGCCAGATCTCGCCCCAGACCGGCGCGGACCGCCAGACGCTGTCGGTGGGTTACCTGCACAACCTGTCCAAGCGCAGCGAGCTGTACGCGGTGGCCATGCACGACAAGATCGACGGCCTGTCCAGCGGCGGGGGCTATTCCCTGGGCATCCGCCACCGGTTCTGACCCGCTCCGGCGCACCCAACAAAAAACCGGCGCAAGGCCGGTTTTTTTGTGGAGCGTGCGGGTTTCAATGTTCGCGCAGCTTGGCGCGCAGGCGGGCGATGGACTGGCTGTGCAGCTGGCAGATGCGCGATTCGGTCACGCCCAGCACGGCGGCGATTTCCTTGAGGTTCATGTCGTGCTCGTAGTACATCGACATGATCTGCTGCTCGCGTTCGGGCAACACCTTGATGGCGGCCACCAGGGCCATGCGCATGCGCTGGTCGCCCAGCACGGCCGAGGGTTCGGCATCGGACTCGCCCAGGTGGCGGTCCAGGAAGCCGTCTTCGTCGTCGCCATGGCCGCTGATGTCTTCCAGGTACACCAGCTGGGTGCCGCGCACCTTGGCCAGCAGGTGCTGGTAGTCGGCCAGGCTCATGCCCAGTTCCTTGGCGATCTCGCTTTCCATGGGCGCACGGTGCAGCTTCTGCTGCAGCCGGTGCACCGCCTGTTCGATGTCTTTCTGGCTCTTGCGCGAGCCGCGGCTCATCCAGTCGCCTTCGCGCAGCTCGTCGATCATGGCGCCGCGGATGCGCTGGCTGGCAAAGGTCTCGAACTGCACGCCCTGCGAAGGCTCGAAGCGGGCGATGGCTTCGGTCAGACCGATCATGCCGACCTGGATCAGGTCGTCCAGCTCCACGCTGGGCGGCAGCTTGGCGATCATGTGGTGGGCCAGACGCCGCACCAGCGGGCTGTATTTGCGCAGCTGGTCGTCCCGGTTGAGGGTGCCTTTGGCGGTGTACATCGTCATCAACTCCAGAGCGGTTGGGCGGGCGCTGCGGCGCGGCGGCCGTCCGCGGCGGCCGGGCGCGGGCCCGACTGCCGTGTGGGGGTGTGGTGGCGGGTGAGCGCGCTGTCGAGCACGCGCAGCCCCCAGGTGTGGGTGGGCCAGACCTGCACCGGCAGGCCCAGGTGGCGTTCGGCGCAGTCGGCCACGCTGTCCACCACCGGTTGCAGGGCCACGTCGGCGCCGGCGTCGGTGTTCAGCGGGGCCAGCACCGGGGTCAGGCCGGCCTGGTGCAGCAGCTTGAGGGCGCCATAGGCGTCCAGCGTGGCCTGGGTCTGCGGCAGCACCGGCACCAGGGCGCGGGCGTTCAGGCCGGCGAACAGGCTGGCCAGCGCCGGGGCCGGGGAAAACAGCAGCACCATGGCGTCGGGCGAAAAAGGCGACAGCAGGCGCGAAAGTGCGACACCCGCGCCGGCGTTGCGGGCGGTCTGCTGCAGATGCTGCAGACCGTGCGCGGCGGGCATGACCAGCCATTCGTGGCCATCGGGAGCGCTGCCCAGGCCGGCGATGGACGGGTCCTGCAGCGCGTGCAGCAGGCCCAGGTGGCCACCACTGCGTTCGCGGGTCGGTGTGGCTTCGGCGGCGCTGCCGTCCACGATGACCACCTCGCGCCCCATGGACGTGAGGTGCGCGGCCAGGGTGCACAGCCATTCGTAGGCGCGCGCCGGCTGCGACGGGCTGGCCACGGGCATGAGGGCGGCACCGGCGCTGGGCGGTTCGGCGCGCAGGCCGGCGGCCTGGTCGTGTCCGACGTCAAACATGGGAGGCTCCCAGGTCGATGCCGCGCGAGGAGGCTTGCGAGAAATAAAAGCCCATGTCGGTGGCCAGCGGGTCGTAGGCGGACTTGCCTTCGCTGCCCATGGCCACGCGCACCAGGGCGGCGGCGTCGGGGTTCTGCCAGTCTTCGGGCACGCGCTGGCCGTTGGCCACGCCGCGCAGCACCACCTGGTGGCGGATCAGCGCGTCGATGGCCGGGCCGAGCTTGACGGCTTCGTCCACCTTGGAGAGCACCACGCCGTGCAGCTGGCTGGCCTTGAAGGAGGTGAGCACTTCGTCCAGCGTGTCGCCGTGCGCGCCGGCGTTGAGCACCAGGCACTTCTTGAGCTTGGGCATGTCCAGCACGTCGAGCATGTCCTGGATGCGCTGGTCGCGCTGGCCCAGGCCGGCGGTGTCGATGATGACCATGCGCTTGTTGGCCAGCAGGTTCAGCAGGTCCTTGAGCGCGGCGCGGTCATGCGCCAGATGCGCCACCACGCCGAGCATGCGGCCGTAGGCGCGCAGCTGTTCGTAGCCCGAGACGCGGTAGGTGTCCAGCGTGATCAGGCCGACGCTGCCGGCGCCGTACTGCTTGACGCACTGGGCGGCCAGCTTGGCGGCGGTGGTGGTCTTGCCCACGCCGGTGGCGCCGATCAGCGACACCACGCCGCCTTCGTCGCACAGGCCGGCGCCGGGGGTGGCCACCTTGAGGTTGCGGGTGAGCACGTCCATGAGCCAGCGCACGGCTTCGGGGGCGCCGCTGTCGGCCGGCACCCGTTCGAGCACGGCGCGCGACATGGCCGGCGAGAAGCCCGAGCGGATCAGCTTGAGCATCAGGTTGGACTGGATCGGGTTCTGCTTGGACGAACCCAGCCAGGCCAGGGTGTTGAAACGCTCCTCGATCATGTCCTTGAGCGCCGAGAGCTCGACCGCGACGTTGGTGCCGTCGTGGTGCACCGCGGGCGGCTGGGTCGGCACCGAGTCTTCCCAGGCGGGCTGGGCGGTGCGGGTGCGGATGGGGGCCGGCGCCTGGGCCGACACCAGGGGCGCGTTGAAGCGCTGCACCGGCACCTGGATCTGTTCGGCACGGGCCTGCAGCGGGCGGCGCGGCTCGGGCTGGGCGCGCGGCGCGGCCGGGGCGGCCGGGGCGGCGGGCATGGGCAGGTCGGCCGCGACGGTGTCGCCGCCCAGCGCGGCACGGCGCTTGCGCAGCATGCGTTCGCGCACGTATTCCTGGAACGACAGCGTGCTCATGGCCATCTGCTCGGTGTCACCCTGAACCGAATCGTCTTCGAGCTGCAGTGCCTCGCGGCCAGGCGTGGCGCGGGTGCGGATGGGCATGGGGCGGGCCGCCGGCGGGGCCACCTGGGCCAGGCTTTCTTCGGCCGCGGCCATGACCTCGAACCCGTCCTCGGTCGAGCGGGTCGACAGGATCACGGCGGTGTCGCCAAAGGCGTTGCGGGCCTTGGCCATGGCTTCGCGCGAGGTCGGTGCGGTGAAACGCTGGATGTTCATGATGCGAGTTCTCCGAGGATCGGGCCGATGCGGATGAGGTGGGTTTCAGGGATTTCGCTGTGGGCGAGCACCTGCAGGCGGGGCGCGGCGCGGCGCAGCAGGCGCGCCATGGACGAGCGGATCGCGTCGGGCACCAGCAGGCAGGCGGGCACGCCCTTTTCTTCCTGCTGGTTGGCGATGTCGGTGGCCGACTTGCTGAGCATCTCGGCCACGCCGGGGTCCAGCGCGGTGCCGTTGGCGCCCGTCAGGGCCTGCATCAGCAGGCGCTCCAGGCCGGGTTCGATGGCGATGACTTCGAGTTCCTTCACCGGACCGTAGATCTGCTGGACGATGGCCGGCGACAGCGCGGTGCGCACGCGGCGGGCCAGCTCGGCCGGGTCGGTGGTGGTCGTGGCGTGCTCGGCGATGGCCTCGATGATGGTGCGGATGTCGCGCACGTTCACCGACTCTTCCAGCAGCAGCTGCAGCACTTTCTGGAACGCGGCGATGGAGAGCATCTTGGGCACGACTTCTTCGATCAGTTTCGGGGCCAGGCGGGTGACGTGTTCGACCAGTTCCTGGGTCTCCGTCCGGCTCAGCAACTTGGCGGCCTGGACTTGCATCAAGTGTGAAAGATGGGTGGCCAGCACGGTCTCGGAATCAACCACGGTAAAACCGGCCATTTGCGCGTGTTCCCTTTGCTTGTCTTCGATCCAGTGCGCGGGCAGGCCGAAAGCGGGGTCCTTGGTGGGGGTGCCGATCAGCGGGGTGTTGATGCCGCCCGGGTCGATGGCCAGGAACATGCCGGGGAAGACCTCGCCCTCGCCCACCACCACGCCGCGCAGGGTGATGCGGTAGCCGCTGGGCTTGAGTTCGAGGTTGTCGCGCACGTGCACGGCTGGCGGCAGGAAGCCCACTTCCTGCGCGAACTTCTTGCGCACGCCCTTGATGCGGGTGAGCAGGTCGCCCTGGCGGGCCTTGTCCACCATGGCGATCAGGCGGTAACCCAGTTCCAGGCCCAGCAGGTCGACCGGCTGCAGGTCTTCCCAGCTGGCTTCGCCGTCGCTGGCGGGCGCCGGGGCTTCGGGCGCAGGCGCCGGGCGGCGTTCCTGCTGCAGGCGCCACCAGGCCAGGGCGCCGAAGATGGCGGCGAACACCAGGAACACCGTGTGCGGCATGCCGGGAATGACACCCAGCAGGGCCAGCACGCCGGCGGTGATGCCCATGACCTTGCTGGACAGGAACATCTGCTCGACCACCTGCACGCCCAGGTCTTCGTCCTTGCCCACGCGCGAGACCACCATGGCCGCGGCCACCGAGATCAGCAGGCCCGGGATCTGCGCCACCAGCGCGTCACCGACGGCCAGCAGGATGTAGCTGTCGGCCGCCTGCCCGACCGACAGGCCATGCTGCAGCACCCCGATGGCGAAGCCACCGATGATGTTGATGAACAGGATCAGGATGCCGGCGATGGCGTCGCCGCGCACGAATTTGGAGGCACCGTCCATGGAGCCGAAGAACTCGGCCTCCTCGCCCACCTCGGCGCGGCGGCGCTTGGCCTCCTTCTCGTCGATCAGGCCGGCGTTCAGGTCGGCGTCGATCGCCATCTGCTTGCCGGGCATGGCGTCCAGGGTGAAGCGCGCGCTCACCTCGGCGATGCGCTCCGAGCCCTTGGTGATCACCACGAAGTTGATCACCACCAGGATGGCGAACACGATCAGGCCAACCGCGAAGTTGCCGCCGATCAGGAAGTGGCCGAAAGCCTCGATCACGGCACCCGCGGCGCCCGGGCCGGTGTGGCCTTCGAGCAGTACCACACGGGTGGAGCCGACGTTGAGCGACAGGCGCAGCAGCGTGGTCAGCAGCAGCACGGTGGGGAAGACCGAGAAGTCCAGCGGGCGGCGCATGTAGGCCGCCACCATCATCACCACCAGGGCGATGGCGATGTTGAGCGTGAAGAAGGTGTCGAGCACCCAGGGCGCCAGCGGCAGCACCATCATCGACAGGATGGTGATGACCAGCAGCGGCGCGGCCAGGCCGTTGGCCCAGGGCGCGTAGCGGCCGAACCATTGCTGCAGGAGCTTGAGTTGCGCGTTCATGGTGTTCAGGCGGCGTTGGCGGCGGGTTTCCAGTGCGGATCGAGTTCGGGCGGCACCTCAGGCACGGGCATCTGGCCGGGCATGGCACCACGCCCAGCCATGGCGGCCCTGAGCTGGTAGACGTAGGCCAGCACCTGGGCCACCGCGGTGTACAGGGCCGAGGGGATCTCGCCGTCGATCTCGGTGTGGGCGTAGAGCGCACGGGCCAGCATGGGCGACTGCAGCACCGGCACGTCGCTGGCCTTGGCCACGTCGCGGATCTTCAGCGCCACCAGGTCGGCGCCCTTGGCGATCACGCGCGGTGCGGCCATGGTGGCGTCGTCGTACTTCAGCGCCACGGCGTAGTGGGTCGGGTTCATGACCACCAGATCGGCGCGCGGCACGGCGGCCACGCTGTTGCGCTGGGCCAGCTCGCGCTGGCGCTGGCGGCGCCGGCCCTTCATGTGCGGATCGCCCTCGGCTTCCTTGTGCTCGCGCTTGACTTCTTCGAGCGACATCTTGAGCTGCTGGGCGTGCAGGAATTTCTGGATCGGGAAGTCCACGATGGCGAACACCGTGACCACCAGCAGCAAGAGGCCGACACCGGCGGTGAGCCACTGGCCGAGCTGGCCCAGACCACCTTCGAGCGGCTGCACCAGCAACGAGCTGAAAGCCTGGAAATGGCTGCTGAGGAACTGCCAGCCGACCAGGCCGACGATGCCGGTCATGAACACCAGCTTGAGCGTTTCGACCAGCTGCTGCTTGCTGAACAGGCGCCCGATACCGCTGAGCGGGTTGAGGCGGTTGAGGTCGGGCATCAGCGGCTTGGTGCTCAACGCCCAGCCGCCCGATGCAAAGGCCACACCCAGCGCGATCGCCAGCACCAGCAGGCCCAGCGGCAGGGCCAGCAGCATCCACTGCGCCACGGCGCCGGTCAGGCGCTCGGACATCAGCAGCGGCTGGCTCAGGGTCTGGACATCAAAGCGCAGCTGCAGGCGCAGGCCGTTGAGCAGCTGCTCGAAACCGGTGGGCAGCAGCGCCATGAGCACCACCGCACCGCCCCCGAGCACCGCCAGGTGCCCCAGGTCCCTGGAGCGCGCGATGTTGCCGTCCTCGCGCGCCTTTTTCAGGCGCTGCGCGGTGGCTGGCAGGTTCTTGTCTTGGGCGGAGGACGACATCGGTCTGACTCGGTGGAACTTGAGTCAGATTGTGGAAGTCGGGCCCCGACATGAAGGGGAGAAAAGGCGGGGTTGACACCCGCTTATCCCGAAGCGAAAACAACCGGCGGTGACGGCGCGCGATGCCTTGTTCGAGAAACACCGCGGAACCGGCTTTGCCGGGCCGCACGCGTGCCTTGCAGGCCGCGTCAGCGCCAGAGTCGCTGACCGTTCGTCCCGTCCATGCCTGCGCAGGCAGGCATGGAGCCGCGGTCCTCACCCCCTTGAGGGGCGGAGCGGGCTACACGCAGTGAGCCCGCGATGGGGGTGTGCCCATCACCAGAGCCTTGGCTAAAAGCCAAGGCTCGCCAGCAGATCGTCCACGTCCTTCTGGTCGGACACCACGTCGGTGCGGCCCTCGGCGTTGACCACCGGGCCCTGTAGCGAACTCATGTCGTAGGCCTTGTCCTGCCCCGGTGTGCCGGTGGGTGCGGACTGCAGCAGCAGGCTCAGCAGCTGCTCTTCGATGGTGCCGGCCAGCTGCACCACGCGGCTGATGACCTGGCCGGTGAGGTCGTGGAAGTCCTGCGCCAGCATGATCTCGGTCAGGCGGGTGTCGGTCTGTTCGGCCTGCGCCACCACGTCCTGCGACCACTCCAGCAGCTCGGGCATGGCCTTGGCCAGGCCAGGCACGCGACTGATGGTGTCGCTGAGCTGGCGACCGCGCTGGGCGATCAGGGACTGCTCGGTCTTGGCGCCGTCCACATGGTTGAGCACCTTCTCGGCGGCCTCGCCCGTCAGGCGGGCGATGTAGGACAGCCGGCTTTGCGCGTCGGGCAGCTGCTCGACCGTGCCCTTGAGCTTGTCGGCGTAGCCCAGCTCCTTGAGGGCGTCATGCAGCTGGCGCGTGATGACGCCCAGTTGCTGGAACATCTGGTCGCTGGCGTGGCCCGGCTGGGCGTCGTTCTGATCCATGCTGCACTCCCGTCTGCTGGATCAGAGACCCATTTTTTTGAAAATGTTGGTGAGCTTGTCTTCCAGCGTCGCCTTGGTGAACGGCTTGACGATGTAGCCCGCGGCACCGCCCTGGGCCGCCTGCACGATGTCTTCCTTGCGGGCCTCGGCCGTCACCATCAGCACCGGCAGGTGCTTGAGGGTCTCGTCTTTCTTGATCTCGGCCAGCAACTGGAACCCGTTCATGTTGGGCATGTTGATGTCGCTGACCACGAAGTGGAAGGTGCCGTTGCGCAGCTTGTTGAGCGCAGCGACACCGTCTTCGGCCTCGTCGGCATCGGCGTGACCGATTTCCTTGAGCAGGTTGCGCACGATGCGGCGCATGGTGGAGAAGTCGTCAACGATCAGGAATTTCATCGGTGTGGCCATGGATGCCTCCAGTGCGGCGGGGAAGTCGGAAAAAGGGGCGGGTGGCAGCGGTCAGCCACCTGTGTCTGTTCGTGATTTCGTCAGATTCACCGGTTTCTGTAGGGCCGGTGACGCCGGCTGCGCGGCAGCAGCGGCGCCCGCGGCCGGCGGCGGATCGGACAGGTCCACACCACCGCTCATGTCGGGCAGGGCCGGTGCGTCGGCAGGGCCACCCGGCATCAGTCGCCGTTCGGCCTCCTGCGTCAGGACCAGGATGCTGATGCGCCGGTTGATCGGCGCGGTGGGGTCCTGTGTTTCCAGCAGGCGGCTGGACGCCAGGCCCTCGACCCGCACCAGCTTGTCGTCGGGCAGGCCACCGGCCACCAGCTCGCGCCGCGAGGCGTTGGCCCGGTCGCTGGAGAGTTCCCAGTTGCTGTAGCCGCGGTCGCCACTGCCGTAGGGTGTGGCGTCGGTGTGACCCGAGAGCGCGAGCCGGTTTTCCACGTCACTGAGCGCGCCGCCGATGGCCCGCAGGATGTCGCGCATATAGGGTTTGACCAGGGCGCTGCCGACGTCGAACATGGCGCGGTTCTGGTCGTCCACGATCTGGATCTGCAAGCCGTCGGCGGTGCGGTCCAGCCGGATCTGCGAGCCAAAACCCTTGAGCGCCGGGTTGTTGGCCACCAGGTCCTTGATCTTGCTGTGCAAGGCGTCGATCCGGGCCGCGTCCTTGCGGGCGAGCTCGGCGCGCGCCATCTGCGCGCCCATGAGCTTGGCCGCGCGCTCGGCGTCGCCGCCATCCACCTGACCGGCGGATTTGGACAGGTCACGCCCGCCACCGGGCAGGATGGAGTCGCTGTTGCCGGTGCCGTCGCCGCCCATGAGCGACACCTTGACCGGGTTGGTGAAATAGGACGCGATGCCTTGCAGGTCACCCGACGAGGTGGAACCAAGCAGCCACATCAGCAGGAAGAACGCCATCATGGCCGTCACGAAGTCGGCATATGCAATCTTCCAGGCGCCACCATGCGCCGCATGCCCACCCTTCTTGATGCGCTTGACGATGATGGGTTGCAGTTTCTTGCCATCACCGGCCATGAGAATCTCCCCACCCCTGCCGCGCTGCGCGCGTCCCCCTCAAGGGGGCGGCACCAGCGGCCAGGCAGTGCCAGTTCCGCGGTGCCCTGGAACAACTGCCTCTCAAGCGCAGGGTACGGCGCATCGAGTGCCGAACATGCTGCACAGAAAGAAACAACGGTGGCGCGCCATCCAGAGCACCCGTGGAACTGGCTTCGCCAGGCCACAGGGTGCGCTCCCCCTCGCGCAGCGGAGGGGGGGTGACGCGAAGCGGCGCGGGGGGGTGTTGCGAATCACCCGTGGAACTGGCTTCGCCAGGCCACAGGGTGCGTCCCCCTCCCGCAGGAGAGGGGGAAGACGCAAAGCGGCGCAGGGGGTGCATCATTTCTTGCCTTTGACGTGACCTTCGAGCTCGGCGAAGTTCGGGCGCACGTCCGAGAACAGCACCTTGCGACCAAATTCGATGGCGGTGGACGGGGCGTAGCCTTGCATCGATGCCAGCAGCGTGGTCTTGATGCACAGGAACTCCTTGCTGCTCTCTTCCATCTTCTGTTCCATCAGGCCACCCATGGGTTCGACCACACCGTAGGCCAGCAAGATGCCCAGGAAGGTGCCGACCAGGGCCGAGCCGATCATGCCGCCCAGCACCGCCGGCGGCTGCCCCACCGAGCCCATGGTGTTCACCACACCCAGCACGGCGGCCACGATACCGAAGGCCGGCAGGCCGCCGGCCAGGCGCGCGATGGCGGCCACGGGCGCATGCGCTTCCTGGTGGTGGGTCTCGATCTCGGCGTCCATCAGCGACTCGATCTCGTGCGCGTTCAGGTTGCCCGAGACCATCATGCGCAGGTAATCGGTGATGAACTCGACCACGTGGTGGTCGCTGCCCACGGTCGGGTACTTCTTGAAGACGGGCGACTGGTCGGGGTTCTCCACGTCCTGCTCGATGGCCATCAGGCCTTCCTTGCGGGCTTTCTGCAGGATGTCGAACTGCAGCGCCAACAGCTCCATATAGCGCGCCTTGGTGTACTTGCTGCCCTTGAAGCAAGACGCCAGACCCGCCATCGAGGCCTTGACGACCTTCATCTGGTTGTTCATCAGGAACGCGCCCGACGCCGCCCCCAGGATGGTGATCATCTCGAACGGCAGTGCCTTCAGGATCACGCTGATGTTGCCGCCGTGCCCGATGTACACCCCGAAGATGCAGGCCATCGAGAACAGAAAACCCACAATGACAAACATGCTCTCTGCCCCAAAAAATGAATGAACCACCACGTCCGCGTGGTGCTCCCGTGATTGCCTTGTCTATCGGTCAACTCTAGGGCCGAGTGAAGCACCCCATGAACGCGAAAAGGACCCGCCGAGGGGTCCTTTTCAAAGCTTGACAGCGCGCCCCGAAGGGCTGCTGAGACGCTCAATGCAAGCGCAGTCCGCCGCTGGTAGAGCCCTTGCCGGCACGGGCCGGCGGCTGGCACAGGCCACAGGTGAAGTGCTTGGCGTTCTCGTACGGTTCGGTGACGAAGTGCCCACCGCAGCAGGAGCACTTGGTCAGGGTCAGCATGCCGCTGTCGACGAACTTCACCAGGCGCCAGGCACGGGTGACGGACAGCAGGGGCTCGATCGCGCTGGCCTGCATCTGCTCGGTGTAGAGGCGGAAGGCCTTGATCACCGTGTCGATCTCTTCGAGTTCGCTGGTCTTGGACAGGTACTCGTGGATGTTCAGGAACAGCGAGGCGTGGATGTTGGGCTGCCAGGTCAGGAACCAGTCGGTCGAGAACGGCAACTGGCCTTTGGACGGGCTCTTGCCCGCCACTTCCTTGTACAGACGCAGCAGGCGCTCGTAGGACAGGCTGGTTTCGTACTCCAGCACCTGCAGGCGGGCGCCCAGCTGGATCAGGGCCACGGCGCGCTCGATGTCACGCGACTCGTTGAGGATGCTTTTTGCGGTGGCCATGATGCGGACTCCAGAGAACAGAGAGGGAGAGAAGTGTCTTCAAGCCGAGGGCGCCGAGGAACCGGCTCCGCCGGGCCTCCAGCGCCGCCCCCTGGGGGGGGTGACGCCGCAGGCGGCGCGGGGGGATCGATCAGTGGGCCGTGGCCATGGAGTCTGCGAAGCGGCCAGCCATCAGGATGGAAGCGTGCAGCTGGGTGGTGGTGCTGTTGTCCACCTTCTTGACGTTGTGGCTGGTCAGCAGGTTCCACACCAGGTCGTCGTCCACACGGAAGCGGCACAGCAGCATGTTGCTCGAAGCGATCTTGAGCAGCTGGGCGGTGGAGAGCATGCCCAGCAGGTCGGCGGCCTCTTCGGTCAGACCCAGGCGGAACAGCGCTTCGGCGCGGTCCTTGCGGATCAGGTTCTGAGCCAGCATCAGGTAGGTCAGGTTGGCTTCGCGGATTTCGGCCAAGAGTTGTTCGCTGTCCATGGTGTTCTCCTTGAGGTGTCTGGGGGGTGGGCTTCGTGGGCGACTTGCTTACGTTTGCTTTCCCGATGTGTTCAATTGTGTCGACCGGTCACAAAACTTGAATCGGTAAACGGCTGTTCACACTGTCGGAAGCGCACCCACACCACGTCAGGCTTCTTCCTACAACCTAGGTACTCATAAACATCCCGCCTCTGCGACCAGCAACAGGCGCGGGCGGCCACCCGCACCCCCGGGCAATGCCCAGAGGGAAGGTGCAGCACATGACCAGCCCAGTGGTCATGCACCCACCACAGCCCACAAGGAAGCCGCCATGGCTTCACAACCACAGCAGCCCGCCGATACAGCACAAGAGAAACACGTCCGCTCGAACGGCTGGGCGAGCAGGCCGCGAGAACCTCAAGCCCAGAGCGTGTCCGCTGCACAGACAGCGCGGAGCTTCCAGGTCTGCACCCACTCGAGTGACAGCCTCAAGCATGCAGTCGCACCCGGCTGCAGCAGAAACGATCCGGACCCGACAGACCCATAGCCCGAGTCGCTGCAGAGGGTGCGCTGCGC
>NZ_JBPCSJ010000399.1:0-2670 GCF_051007235.1 Hydrogenophaga sp.
CGTCACCGACTGGTGCGCATTGCGGCTCTCGCCCGGGTGGGCCAGGCGCACGCTGCCGCGCGCCATGGAGTCCTCCACGCGGCGCACGATCAGCTCGGCGCCCAACTCGGCGGCGCGCTGGTCGCGAAAGTCGGTCACTTCGGGGAAGTTGTGGCCGGTGTCGATCATCAGCAGCGGGTAGGGGATGCGGCCGACGCCGAAGGCTTTTTCGGCGCACTTGAGCATGACCAGCGAGTCCTTGCCGCCAGAGAACAGCAGGGCGGGGCGCTCGAAGGCCGCGGCCACCTCGCGCAGGATGAAGATGGTTTCCTCTTCGAGCGCGTCCAGGTGGGCGTTGCTCAGGTGGTGTTCGGCAGAGGCTTGGGCGTTTTGCAGCACTGCGGTGTCGGTACGGGCGTTCATGATTGGGTTCTGGCGTTCGGTTCGGTGGGCCGTCTTCAATGGGCCAGGTGCAGACCGCACTCGCGGTTCTCTTCGCCCTTGGTCGGGTCCACGTAGTCGAAGTTGTTGGGCAGGCCGTGCAGTTCACAGTAGTGGTACAGCTCCTTGGACGTCCAGTGCAGCAGCGGCGCGACCTTGATCAGGCCATCGGGGTTGATGCTGACCGGGTCCATCTGGGCGCGCACGGCGGTGTCGGTGGCGCGCAGCGCGGTGAACCAGACCTTGGGTGCGGTCTCGCGCAGGGCACGCGCAAAGGGCTCCAGCTTCACTTCTTCGGTGAAGGCGGCGTGGCGCGGGTCGTCCAGCGCAGGCGTGGCGCCTTCCACGGCTTCGCGGTGCGCGCGCGAGCGGCGCGGCAGGTAGATCTTCAGGTTCAGCTTCAGCTGTTTCGTCACCTCGTCGGCGAATCGGTAGGTGGCTTCGGTGTTGTAGCCGTTGTCCATCCAGACCACTGGCACGTCGGGGTTCACACGGGTGACCAGGTGCAGGATCACCGCCTCGAAAGGCCGGAAGTTGGTGGTGACGATGGTCGTCTGGCCCAGGCCGAGGGCCCACTTCACCAGGGCGGGGGCGTCGCGGCCGAGTTCGGTGTTGATGGAAGCAAGGTCGATGGTGCTCATGGTGTTCTTCCGAAAGCTCAGGCGGCGGCGAAATGCGGCTTCACATCCACCGCGTCACCCTGGTAATAGGCGTCGTACTGGGCCAGCAGCTGGCGGCCGTGGTCGACGCTCTGGTCGGCGCGCAGCACGGCCTGCGTGAAGCCGCTGCGCTGCATCTGGGCCAGCTGGTCGATCAGCACGTCGCCGATGGCGCGGATCTGGCCGGCAAAGCCCAGACGGCGGCGCAGCAGGAAGGCCTGGCTGAAGGCACGGCCATCGGCGAACGAGGGGAACTGCAGCTGCACGGTGTGGACGCCGTCCAGCGATGCGTCGCGCGGGTCGGCGTCGTTGGCCAGCGTCAGGACACCGTTCTCGTCGGCGGTGAAGCTATCGGCCTTGAAGAGTTCAATCGTGGGTTTCATGTCGTGTACTGCTGCGGATTCAGGCGGCGACGGGGTGGCGGGCAGTGGCCACGCGCACCGCGTTGGCGGCGGTCTTGAAGGGCTCGATGCCGACCCGTTTGACGGTGTTGACGAAGGTCTCGGCCGGCTGCCGCTGGGTGCGGAAGGTGTCGATCAGCGCCTCGATCACGTCCACCATCTCATCGGCCGCGAAGGACGGACCTATCACCTTGCCCGGTACCGCTTCGCCCGACAGGCGCGTGCCGTCGGAGCCGCCCAAGGTGACCTGGTACCACTCCTGGCCGTCCTTGTCGACGCCCAGGATGCCGATGTGGCCGCTGTGGTGGTGGCCGCAGCTGTTGATGCAGCCGCTGATGTGCAGGTCGATCTCGCCCAGGTCGTGCAGCTCGTCCAGGTCCTGGTAGCGGGCCAGCAGGGCTTGTGCGATGGGCAGCGAGCGGGCATTGGCCAGATCGCAGAAATCGCCGCCCGGGCAGGCGATCATGTCCGACAGCAGGCCGATGTTCGGCTTGGCCAGGCCCAGGCGGCGCGCCTCGCGCCACAGTTCGGGCAACTGGTCGCAGCTGACCCAGGGCAGCAGCAGGTTCTGTTCGTGCGTCACGCGGGCCTCACCGCTGGAGAAGCGGTCCACCAGGTCGGCGGCGCGTTCCAGTTGTTCGGCACTGGCGTCGCCGGGGGCCGAGCCCAGGCGCTTGAACGACAGCGTCACGGCGCGCAGGTCCGGGTTCTGGTGCGGCTTGACGTTGCGGGTCAGCCAGCGGCTGAACTCAATATCGTCTTCCGCCGCGGCCTTGAGGATGTTGGCGATCTTGGCGTCGGCGCTCTTGCGGTCGCAGCGCAGGTCGGGCTGCACGAAGAAGGCGCTGACGCGGTCCAGCTCGGCCTGGGTGAGGGTGTGCGGCGCGCCGTCCTGTTCGACTAGGTCGCGGTACTCGGCTTCCACCTGGTCGGTGAAGGACTGGCCTTCGGCCTTGACCAGGATCTTGATGCGGGCCTTGTACTTGTTGTCGCGGCGGCCGAAGCGGTTGTACGCGCGGACGATGGCTTCCAGGTAGTTGAGGATCTGGTGCCAGGGCAGGAATTCGCGGATCACCGCGCCGATGATGGGGGTGCGGCCCATGCCACCACCCACGCGGACCTGGAAGCCCAGATCACCGTCCACATTGCGCAGCAGCCGCAGGCCGACGTCGTGCCAGGGCGTGGCGGCC
>NZ_JBPCSJ010000400.1:0-2616 GCF_051007235.1 Hydrogenophaga sp.
GGCGCCAGCGCGCGTTCGCCCGCCACTTCGACCACGCAGGCGCGGCAGTTGCCGTCCGGGCGCAGGCCGTCGCTGTAGCAGAGGTGCGGAATGTCCACGCCGTGGCGCTGGGCGGCCTTGAGGATGGTTTCGCCCTCATGGGCCTGCAAGGTCTGTCCATCGAGCTGGAAGGAGATCGTCATTTCGCGCCCTCCACTTCATGAGCAAAGTACTTCATCACACTGCGCATCGGGTTGGGGGCAGCCTGGCCCAGGCCGCAGATGGAGGCGTCGATCATCACCGTGGCCAGGTCGTCCAGCGTGCCGGCGTCCCAGACGTCGGCCTCCATCAGCGTGGCGGCCTTGCCGGTGCCCACGCGGCAGGGCGTGCACTGGCCGCAGCTTTCGTGTTCAAAAAAGCGCATGGCATTCAGCGCAGCGTCGCGCGCGCGGTCGTGCTGGCCCAGCACCACCACCGCGGCCGAGCCGATGAAGCTGCCGTGCGGCTGCAGGGTATCGAAGTCCAGCGGCACGTCGGCCATGCGGGCAGGCAGGATGCCGCCCGACGCCCCGCCAGGCAGGTAGCCGTACAGCGTGTGACCCTCGGCCATGCCGCCGCAGTACTCATTCACCAGTTCGCGCAGCGTGATGCCTGCGGGCACCAGCTTCACGCCGGGTTCGCGCACCCGGCCGCTGACGCTGAAGGATCGCAGACCCTTGCGCCCATGGCGGCCAAAGCCGCTGAACCAGGCCGGACCGCGCTGCACGATGTCGCGCACCCAGTAGAGCGTCTCGAAGTTGTGCTCCAGCGTAGGGCGGCCGAACAGGCCCACCTGCGCGATGTAGGGCGGGCGCAGGCGCGGTTCACCGCGTTTGCCCTCGATGCTTTCGATCATCGCGGACTCTTCACCGCAGATGTAGGCGCCGGCGCCGCGCCGCAGTTCGATGGCCGGCAGCGGACACGGCGGATCGGCCACCAGCTCGGCCAGCGCCTGCTGCAGGATGGCGCGCGCGCCGTGGTATTCGTCGCGCAGGTAGACGTACACCGACGCGATGCCCACCACCTGCGCCGCGATCAGCAGGCCTTCCAGAAAACGGTGCGCGTCGCGCTCCAGATACGTGCGGTCCTTGAAGGTGCCGGGCTCACCTTCGTCGATGTTGACCGCCATGAGGCGCGGCGCCGGCTGGTCGCGCACGATGCGCCATTTGCGACCAGCCGGGAAACCGGCGCCGCCCAGGCCGCGCAGGCCCGAGTCCTTCATGGCCTTGAGCACCGCTTCGGTGTCTTCTTCGCCGTTGACCACGGCAGCGGCCAGCGCGTAGCCGCCGCGGGCGCGGTAGGCGGGGTACCCCACGGTGGCCGGCGACACGTCTTCCAGGCTGCGGGTGATGGCACAGGGCGCGCTGGCCGCAGGATCGAACACCGCATCGACCCGCGCCGCCGGGTGCTGAACCGTCCCCTCAGCACAGGCTGACTGCACGGTCGCCGTATCGGCGCGCAGCACCGGCGCCTGCCCCACCACCGCCACCGGTGCCTGTTCGCAGCGGCCCACGCAGGGCGCGGGGATCACGCGCACCTCACGCCCCAGGATCGCGGGCAGCTTGTCCAGCAGCGCCTGCGCGCCGGCCATGGCGCAGCTCAGGCCATCGCACACGCGCACAGTGATGTCCGGCGCCCGATCGCCGTCGCCCAGGATCTGGAAGTGGTGGTAAAAGCTCGCGACCTCGAACACCTCGGCCATGGACAGGCGCAGCTCGGCCGCCAGCGCCACCAGGTGCGCTTCGTGCAGGCCTCGGTGCGCGTCGTTGAGCAGGTGCAGCAGTTCGATGAGCCGGTCGCGCCGGTGCGGGCCGGGGCCAATGAGGGCACGCACCTGTTCGCGCGCGGCGTCGTCGGGCTGGCGGCCCTTGAGCTGCCCGCGCCGGCGCGCGGTGGCGCGCAGGGCGTCGGGGCTGATGGTGGCGGCCACCGGATTCGAAAGGGTGTGGAGAGCGGTCATGTCGTGGGAAGGCAGGCGCGCCGCGGCCAGGCTGGCCACAGATGGACAATGGTCGCCTGCGCCCGCCACCTTGGCAATATGCGAGGCGGCGCCACAGGCATATGAGCCGCGCCGCATAAAGCCTTCAGAACCGCCCACCAGACATGCCCCAGATCACCCTCCAGCCGGTGTGGACCCTCCAGAGCGACGAACAGGGCAGCCTGTCGCCGCGCCTGATCGAACTGCTGAGCCTGGTCCAGCAGCAAGGCAGTCTGCTCGCCGCCTGCCAGGCCATGGGGCTGTCGTACCGCCATGGCTGGGATCTGGTGCGCAGCGGCGAAGCGCTGTTCAACACCACCCTGCTGTACATGGAGCGCGGCAAGGGCTCCACCCTGTCGCCGCTGGCCGACAAACTGGTCTGGGCCGACCACCGCATCCGCGCCCGGCTGCAGCCGGTGCTGGACTCGGTCGCGTCCGAACTGCGCAGCGAGATTCAGCGCATCACCTCGTCTGACGCGCCCGACGCCTTCCGCATCCACGCCAGCCACGGCTTTTCGATTGAAAAGCTGCTGGAAGCGCTGATGGCCGACGGCCAGCCGGTGGCGCGCCGGTATGCCACCAGCACCGCCGCGGCCGCCGCGCTGCGCGACGGCCAGTGC